>CABRZY010000160.1 GCA_902475475.1 uncultured Collinsella sp. | reverse complement strand
TGTCGGCGACCATCAATAGGCTTGACGGCGGGGCGCTCAACCGACCATGCGCCGTCATCGCCCTTGACCACGCGCGGGCTACCGCCCGGAGGCAAAAACAGGCGCAGGCACTCGGAAAGCGTCGCGACATACTCGCGGCTCATCCAGCGTGCGATACGGGCAGCCTCGACAGTAAAGAGCGGTTTGCTGAGGATAGCCTCGATGGGCTTGATGCGTGCGGGGTCGAGGGCGATGTTGCCTTGTAGGTCGCCCAGCTCAGGCGCAATGTCGACAATATAGCCCGCGGCGGCACGGTTACCAAAGTGGACCAGGACCGTTGATCCGATCTGCGCTTCGCTAGCAAGAGGTTGAGGAATGCCATAGGCAAACGGCTCGGACAGCGCACGCGTTGGGATGTCGAGAACCACGCTCGCATAGGCGGCGATGGGCTCAGGTGCGGGCTCGGGCTGCGCCGGGGCGGCGGCAGGAGCCGCGGACTTCGGAGCTTCCTCCGGTTCCGGCGAACCAAACAGCGAAAGTTGCTCGACCATGGCCCCAGCACCTCCTATCCCATACGTCTACAGAAACAAGAGCCCCGCTCGGGTGAACGGGGCTCGGATACATACGTTTGCGCAGCGATTACAGCGCCATCGTGCGGGCGCGGTCGATGCGCGCCAAGCAATCGTCGCGGCCGACGAGTGCCATGGTCTCGCCCAACGGAGGGCTCACCATGTTGCCGCAAACGGCGACGCGCACGGCCTGGAACACCACGCGCTTCTTAAGGTCCATCTGCTCGGGCAACGGCTCAAGCGCAGCGTCGATGTTGGCAGCCGTCCACTCGTCCACGCCCTCGAGCGCGCCCTTGGCGGCATCCAGAATGGCACCCATGCCCTCCTTGGCCAGGCCCTTGTTGACGGACTTCTCGTCATACTCGAGCGTCTCGGCCGTAGCGAAGATGGGAGCGGCGACGGTCACGGCGTCGGCCGGCATCTTGGTGCGCGGCTTAACGATGGCGGCAAGCGCGTCGATCCAATCCTCGCCGTACTCGACATTACCCTCGATGAGACCCGCCTCGTGCAGCTCGGGAACCATGATCTCGTCGGCAAACTGAGCATCGGACATGCCATTGATGTACTCGGCGTTGACCCAGTCGAGCTTCTTGGGGTCGAAGGTCGCCGGGTTCTTGGAGATGCGGTCGAGCGAGAACTTGCTGGCCAGGACATCGCGCGGGATGATCGTGGTCTCGCCGTCGAGCGACCAGCCGAGCAGCGCCAGGTAGTTGACGAAGGCGTCGGACAGGTAGCCGGCGTCGCGGTACTCCTCCACCGAGGTGGCGCCGTGGCGCTTGGAGAGCTTTTTGCCGTCGGCGCCCAGGATCATGGAGATGTGAGCGAACGTGGGCACGGGAGCGCCGAGGGCCTCGTAGACCATGACCTGACGCGGGGTGTTGGACAGGTGGTCGTCGCCGCGGATGACATGGGTGATCTTCATCATGGCGTCGTCGACAACGGTCGCGAAGTTGTACGTGGGCGTGCCATCGGAGCGGAAGATGACAAAGTCGTCGAGCTCCTTGGCGTCGAAGGTCACCTCGCCGTGGACGGCGTCGTGGATAACGACGTCGCCGCGGTCCTCGGGCACCTTGATGCGCAGGACGTAGGACTCGCCGGCCTCGATGCGACGGCGGGCCTCCTCGGGATCAAGATCGCGGCAACGGCGCTGATAGCCCTGGAAGGGGTCCTTGCGCTCCTGCGCGGCCTTGCGGTCGGCATCGAGCTGCTCCTTGGTGCAGAAGCAGGGATAGGCCTTGCCCTCGTCCCAAAGCTTCTGGGCGGCCTGCTTGTACAGGTCCAGGCGCTCGGTCTGGGCGTAGGGGCCAAAGTCGCCGCCCACCTCGGGACCCTCGTCCCAGTCCAGGCCCAGCCAACGCATGGCGCGCAGGATGATCTGTGTGTTCTCGTCGGTAGAGCGGGTGGGGTCGGTGTCGTCGATGCGCAGGATGAACGTGCCGCCGTTAGCACGGGCGAAAGCCCAGTTATAGATAGCGGTGCGGGCGCCGCCGATGTGCAGCTTGCCCGTCGGTGAGGGTGCAAAGCGGACGCGAACGTCTGATGCCATGGAAATCTCCTCGATTGCAGGATGGATGTCTAACCGCACCAGTATAAAGCATCAATGCAACCTCCGCACAAAGGGCACCGACCCAATCATTGGGGACAGACTTAAATGACCAGGCGTTGGAGACGTTCTTAGTTTAAGGCTGGTCATTTATGTCTGTCCCCAATGAGTAAGGCTAGTCATTTAAGTCTGTCCCCAATGAGTAGGTGCGGAAAGGGTGTGAATGTTTGATTTACGCGCTATGATGTGCCCTTGCATAGAGAGCCCGGCGGAATGGTAACGGTCGCCGGGACACGTTTTTGAAAGGACAATCATGTCAGAAGAACTTCGTTCCATCCCGCCCCAACACGGGTCCTTTGTTTTTACGTCGGAGTCGGTGACCGAAGGTCATCCCGATAAGATCGCTGACCAGATCAGCGACGCCGTCCTCGACGCAATCCTCGCCAAAGAAATAGAGCTCCAGGAGCAGGGCTACATCGCCCCCAACGGCGTGCCTGCCAACGTGGAGAACGTCCGCTGCGCCTGCGAGACCCTCGTGACCACCGGCACCGTCATCGTCGCCGGCGAGATTCGCACCCAGGCCTACGTAGACGTTCAGGAAATCGCCCGTGGCGTTATCCGCCGCATTGGCTACAACCGTGCCAAGTTCGGTTTTGACTGCGACACCTGCGGCGTTATGAGCCTCATCCACGAGCAGTCGCCCGATATCGCCCAGGGCGTCGACGAGTCCTTCGAGACCCAGACCGGCGCTACCACCGACCCGATCGACCTGATCGGCGCCGGCGACCAGGGTATGATGTTCGGTTATGCCTCCAACGAGACCAAGACCCTCATGCCTATGCCGCACTACCTGGCAAGCCGCCTGGCCGAGCGCCTGGCCGCCGTGCGTCACGATGGTACCCTCGCCTATCTGCGTCCCGACGGCAAGACCCAGGTCACCGTGCGCTACGAGGAAGGCAGGCCCGTCGAGGTCACGACCATCGTCATCTCCACGCAGCACGCCGCCGAGATCGAGGACATGGGCAAGATTAAGGCCGACCTCATCGAGCACGTCATCACCCCGGTCATGGCCGCCGAAAACATGCCGTGGGACAACGCGGACATCTACGTGAACCCCACCGGTCGCTTTGTCGTGGGCGGCCCTATGGGCGACACGGGCCTCACTGGCCGCAAGATCATCGTCGACACCTACGGCGGCTACGGACGTCACGGCGGCGGCGCCTTTAGCGGTAAGGACTGCACCAAGGTCGACCGCTCCGCCGCGTATGCCGCGCGCTGGGTCGCTAAGAACGTGGTCGCCGCCGGCCTGGCCGACCGCTGCGAAGTCGAGCTTGCCTACGCCATCGGCGTTTCCAAGCCCCTTTCAATCATGGTCGACACCTTCGGTACCGCACATGTTGCCGAGGACAAGATCGTTGAGGCCGTAGAGAAGACCTTCGACCTGCGCCCTGGTGCAATCATCCGCGACCTAGACCTGCGTCGCCCCATCTACGAAAAGACGGCAGCCTACGGTCACTTCGGCCGAGAAGACGCCGACTTCACCTGGGAGAAAACCGACCGAGTCGAAGAACTCAAAGCAGCCTGCGGCCTGTAAGCCAACGGCAAAAGCTACAACCAAATGTCGACGCACCAAAAGAAGTACCGGCCCCAACCGGTACTTCTTTTTTATTTAAAGGTGGCGAAGATGCTTCGATATGAGCCTACGCTGCGTCACCAGCTAATGAATTTTGAAGCACACGCGCCTCTACCATGTATCCTTAGTTCCGAGGGCTTTGGTATTTGGTCGATCGCGAGTTCCGCACGAGCCGGAGGCCACTTAATGTGGCCTCCGTGCGAGCAGGACTGTCCGAGCAGGCGACCAAATACCAAAGCCCTCGGAACGGCGGGATGTTCTCGTCATCGGTGTCGAGGCCCAGGATGCCCGCGACGAG
>CABRZY010000159.1 GCA_902475475.1 uncultured Collinsella sp. | reverse complement strand
CCGCTCGATCCCCGCCAGGGCCGAGTGCGGACAGACGGCGCTTGTGGGTCAGACCGGTCAGGGGGTTCGCCTGGTCCATGAACTGCGAGAGCTGCGAGGAACCGAAGAACTCCTTGATGGAGGCCACGATCGGGCGGATGTTGATGAGCGACTGCGGGGTGATCTCGTCGATGTCCTGGGAGCTCATGCGCTCACGGACGACGCGCTCCATACGGCTCATGCCGATACGGAACTGGTTGGCGACGAGCTCGCCGACGGTGCGGATGCGGCGGTTGCCAAAGTGGTCGATGTCGTCGACCTTGAAGCCCTGCTCGCCGGCGGCGAGGGACAGCAGGTAGCGCAGCGTAGCGACGATATCCTCGTCGGTGAGCACCGTGACCTCTTCCTCGGTGGTGAGGTTGAGCTTCTTGTTGACCTTGTAACGACCGACGCGGGCCAAGTCGTAGCGCTGCGGGTTAAAGAGCAGGCCCTCGAGCAGGCTGCGGGAAGCGTCCACGGTGGGAGGCTCGCCCGGGCGCAGGCGACGGTAGATCTCGATAAGGGCGTCCTCGCGAGTGAGAGCGGTGTCGCGCTCCAGGGTGCGCTTAATCACATCGGAGTTGCCGAGCAGCTCGATGATGTCGTCGTTGGTGACGGCGATGCCAAGGGCGCGCAGGAACATCGTGGCGCTCTGCTTACGCTTACGGTCGATGGAGACCATGAGCTGGTCGCGCTTGTCGACCTCAAACTCAAGCCAGGCACCGCGGGACGGGATGATCTGGGCCTTGTAGATCTGCTTGCCCGAATCCATCTCGGAGCTGTAGTACACACCCGGGGAACGGACGAGCTGCGAGACGACGATACGCTCGGTACCGTTGATGATGAAGGTGCCCTGATCGGTCATCATGGGGAAGTCGCCCATAAAGACGAGCTGCTCCTTGATCTCGCCGGTCTCCTTGTTGGTGAGACGGACGTCGGTCAGGAGCGGGGCCTGATAGGTCATGTCCTTCTCGCGGCACTCCTCGACGGTGTGCGCAGGGTCGCCGAACTGATGCTCGCCGAAGGTAACCTCGAGAACATGGTTCTGGCTCTGGATGGGGCTGGATTCCTTGAACGCCTCACGAAGGCCCTCGTCCTTAAAACGCTCAAAGGATTCCCTTTGAACAGAGATAAGGTTGGGGAGCTCCATGGCCTCCGGGATTTTCCCGAAGCTGACGCGCTTGCGCTCAGTGGCAGTGTATGCGTAGGTCACCAGGTTTTTCCTCCTTCACGGAAATGCTCGGTGGGTTGGCGAGGCATAGCTTCGCCAGTTATCGCAACCTAATAGTTTATCAGGTACCGACCGTTGGGCAAGAAAAGCCTTGACGCGATTGAGTTTTTGGAGTAGCAAAGTTTTTCGACAGAAAACACGCAGGTAGATGTATATGTATCGAACATCTGTTCATATATTTTCTGTGAACAGAGAGCCGGCAATCGCAGCTCTTATAAAAAACGGGCGCGAACCGAGGTCCGCGCCCGTAAATGTCGATGCCCGAAGGCTTACTTGCGCATCAATCCGCCGCGCTCGTCGATGGCGTCCCAGAAGGCGCTGGCAAAGCGAGGATCGCTTGCGGCCATGAGGGCGTTGGTGGCCATCCAGCCAGACGGGGTGCCGGTGTCGTAGCCCGACAGCGGGTCGATAACGACAGCGTACATAGCCTCGCGATCGAGCGAGCGGGCCATGGCGTCGGTGAGCTGAATCTCGCCGCCCTTGCCGGCCTGCTGATCTGCCAGCAGGTCCATGACCAGCGGGCTCAGCAGATAACGGCCGACAATGTACAGGTTGGACGGAGCCGCCTCGGGAGCGGGCTTCTCGACCAGACCGCCGATACGCCAGACAGCGCCCGGCTCTGCATCGGCAACGTCCTCGGCGCCCTCGAGCGAACCGACGCGCTCACCGGCGATAACGCCGTAGCGGCTGACTTCCTCGGGCGAGCAAGCAGCGACGGCGATAACCGAAGCGCCACCGTGCTCCTTGGAAACGGCGAGCATCTTGTCGCAGATGTCGCGGTTAGGCACAACGTAGTCGCCCAGAAGAACCAGGAAGTTCTCCCCTGCCACGGCGTCGGCAGCAGAGCGGATAGCATGGCCGAGGCCCTTGGGCTCGTACTGATAGCGGAAGTCGACCGGCATACCGCCAGCGTGGGCGACGGCATCGGCATAGGCGTTCTTGCCGCGCTCGCGCAGCAGGTTCTCGAGCGAGCGATCGGGCTGGAAGTAGTTCAGCAGCTCGGGCTTGCCGGGAGAAGTAACGATGATGGCGTCGTCGACTTCCTCGGGGTCGAGCGCCTCCTCGACGACGTACTGAATGACGGGCTTGTCGAGCACCGGCAGCATCTCTTTGGGCGTGCACTTGGTGCCAGGCAGAAAACGCGTGCCAAGACCGGCGGCGGGGATGATTGCCTTCATGTTATTCAAAGATCCTTTCGTAGGCGCAAAAGCGCCCCATGCGTGCGGCACACAGCCGCAGACCAAATTGCGATACCCAAGCATCTTACCGCTGGAACTATATGTCGCTACAAGGCAGAGACAATTCTTCAGCAGGTCAACGCAAATTATTGCTCGAATGGTGCAATTTTATTGCCCAACGGCAGGGCGCCCGATACGACGCAAATCACAGAACATGGCAGTTTGAGCTACCGATGTCGAGGGACCGAAAAACAAAAAAGACGGGGCTCGCAATGCGAACCCCGTCTGCAAAGAAATCTGGCGAGAAAGCCTGATTACTTGAGGGTGACAGCAGCGCCAGCAGCCTCGAGCTTCTCCTTGGCAGCCTCGGCGTCCTCCTTCTTGGCACCCTCGAGAACAGCCTTGGGAGCGCCCTCGACGACCTCCTTGGCCTCCTTCAGGCCAAGGTTGGTGAGCTCACGGACGGCCTTGATGACCTGGATCTTGTTGTCGCCGAAGCCCTCGAGCACGACGTCAAACTCGGTCTTCTCCTCGGCCTCAGCAGCGCCAGCAGCGGGAGCGGCGACAACAGCGGCAGGAGCAGCGGCGGAAACGCCGAAGGTGTCCTCGATAGCCTTGACGAGCTCGGAAGCCTCGAGAAGGGTCATTTCCTTAAGAGCATCGATGATCTCATCGGTGGTAAGCTTAGCCATTTCTAAGTCCTTTCGGTTTCCGTGTCTGTGCACGGAGATCAGTTAAAACACGGCGCGAATGCGCCAGGGGTGCGGCGTTGCCGCCGCGGGTGAAAACAGCGACTAGGCTGCCTTCTGCTCGGAGACCTGCTGGATCGAACGAGCGAGACCAGAGGAAACGCCGTTGACGCAGACAGCGATGTCGCGAGCGAAACCGGAGATGAGACCGGCGATCTGGCCGAGAAGCTGATCCTTGGTGGGCAGCTCGGCGATAGCCTTAACATCATCAGCGGAAACGGCCTTGCCGTCGGAGATACCGCCCTTGATCTCAAGGACGCCCTTGGACTGAGCGGAGAAGTCCTTAAGGGCCTTAGCGGCCTCGACCGGCTCGGACTCGTAGAACACATAAGCGACGGGGCCGGCGAGGATCTCGTCGAGCTCGGGCTGCTCCTGGTTCTTGAGAGCGATCTTGACCAGGTTGTTCTTGTAGACCTTCATCTCGGCGCCGCACTCGCGAAGCTGATGACGCAGCTCCTGAGCCTGCTTAACCGTCAGACCGTTGTAGTTGACGACGAACAGACCGGCGTTCTCGGCGATACGGGACTCGATCTCTGCAACCTTGTCGATTTTGTACTGCTGGGGCATGAATTACACCTCCTCGAATTCTTTCCGGGCACGGTCCGCCACAAGGACGTGACGGGGGCATGTCCAAAAAGAAAGCCCCCGCGCTGCATGAGCGACGGGGGCGAGAAGACATATCTACTCGACCACCTCGGCTGGCGGGAAGTCCCATTAAGCTCGCGGGTAAGACCCGTTTGCGCCGGCTGTCTCTGGCAGCGGATTCGTGCGTGAACCGAAAGTATTATGGCGGGGACCCCGGCGTCGGTCAACGGAAAACCGGGCTGTACACAATTCCACCATCCGGCACGCGCCGCCG
>CABRZY010000158.1 GCA_902475475.1 uncultured Collinsella sp. | reverse complement strand
CGGGATGCACTTTCCGCCAGTGCTCTATTGGCTTGCACTCGTGGTGAGGTCGTGAGCTTGTAAAAGGTGTGCGTGCGCTTGCCGTTCGTATCTGCTATCATTCCTAGTCTGTGCGCTCATGCGGGCGTGGCGGAATTGGTAGACGCGCCAGATTTAGGTTCTGGTGGGATTCCCGTGAAGGTTCGAGTCCTTTCGCCCGCACCATCGCACCTGCGTCGGCTCACGCCGTCGCGACACTTTGTTGCATAAAGGTACCAGCACCTCAGATAAGCTGGGCAGTATGAGGAGGAACGTGTTGAACATCACCGCTTCTGACGTCAAGGACGCCAAGCTCACCGCTACGGTCACCATCCCGGCCGCCGACGTCGACGCCGCGATCAAGAAGGCCTACAAGGACACCGCCAAGAAGTACCGCTTCCCGGGCTTCCGTGCCGGCAAGGCTCCCCGTCCGGTCATCGACTCCGCTCTTGGCGCCGAGGCTACCCTCGCTCAGGCCACCAACGACCTTATCGCCGCCAACGAGCCCGCCGTCCTCAACGAGCTGGACATCGTCCCCACCAAGAACGGTGACTACAAGGAGCTCGACCTCGCCAAGGATCACGAGGACTACACCTACACCGTCGAGTTCTCCCTGCGTCCTGCTGCTGAGCTCTCCTCCTTCGACGCTGTCGAGATCGAGATGCCCCCTGCGGAGGTCACCGAGTCCGAGATCAACAACCAGGTCGAGATGCTCCTCAACTACCGTGCCACCTTCGAGGACGTCGAGGGTCGCGCCGTCGAGGCCGAGGATTACGTCACCGTCGACCTCAAGGCCGTCGAGAACGCCGACAACTTTGCCGCCGAGGGCCGCATGCTCATCGCCGGTAGCGACAGCAACCCCAAGGAGTTCAACGAGGCCCTGATCGGCGCTAACGTTGACGACGTCAAGACCGTCACCTGGACCGACGAGGTCGAGGAGGGCGAGGAGGCCGAGACCCACACCGTCGAGGTCACCGTCAAGGGCATCAAGGTCCGCAACACCCCCGAGCTCACCGACGAGCTTGTCAAGTCCGACTTCGGCTTCGACAGCATCGAGGCCATGCGCGACGCCATCAAGATCGAGATCGAGCAGGACAAGGCTTCCCGCCTCCCGGCCGAGAAGGAGAACCGTTGCGTCTCCGCTCTCGCCGAGCGCCTGCAGCTCGACGAGATGGATGCCGACTACGAGCAGTCCGTCTTTGAGGAGCTTGGCCAGAACTTCCTGTCCAACCTCGCTGCCCGCGGCATGACCCTGGATACCTGGCTGCCCGCTTCCGGTCTGACCATGGAGCAGTTCATCGGCGACCTTCACAAGCAGGCCAACGACGTTGCCCGTGAGTCCCTGGCTCTGGACGCCCTCGCCCGTGAGCTCAAGATCGAGGTCACCGAGGACGAAGTCAACGCTGAGTTCGAGAAGGCCGGCGTCAAGGACGTCGAGGCTTCCAAGGCCGAGTTCATCGCCGATGGCCGTATGCCTGCCGTCCGCGAGTCCATCCGCCGCTCCAAGGCCGTCGACCACCTGGTCGAGAACGCCAAGGTGACCGAGGTCGACGAGACCGCCAAGGACGCCGAGTAATTCTCGCCACCTTGCCCGCGAGCGCATGCGTGCGCCCGTGATGGGGTAAAGTTATACACCGGTTATCCGGTTGCTTCGTACGGTGCCAGCCAATGCATAGCATGCGGGCACCGTACGTTTATCTAGAACCAATTTGGTCCGCAAGAGAGAAATGGAGATGCGTATGATCGCCAAGTTCGATTCCGCCCTCGTGCCATACGTTATCGAGCAGACGCCGCGCGGCGAGCGCAGCTACGATATCTATTCGCGCCTGCTCAACGACCGCATCATCTTCTTGGGCGAGGAGATCAACTCCGTCAGCGCCAACCTGGTCGTTGCCCAGCTGCTGCATCTTGAGAGCCAGGATGCCGAGAAGGATATCTCGCTCTACATCAATTCGCCCGGTGGCGAGGTCTACTCCGGCCTGGCGATTCTGGACACCATGAACTTCATCAAGCCGCAGGTCTCCACCATCTGCGTCGGTATGGCCGCGTCCATGGCCGCTGTGCTGCTTTCGGCCGGCGCCAAGGGTAAGCGCTTCTGCCTGCCGCACTCCAAGGTCATGATTCACCAGCCCAGCGGCGGTGCCCAGGGTCAGCAGACCGAGATTGAGATCGTTGCCGAGGAGATCAAGAAGACCCGTCGCGAGCTCAACCAGATCCTGTCCGATGCCTCGGGCCAGCCCATCGAGAAGGTCCAAGCCGACACCGAGCGCGACAACTACCTCACGGCTGCCGAGGCCCTCGACTACGGCCTGATCGACCGTATCGTCACCTCGCGCGATCTCGCCGCGAAGGATGCCTAGGATGGCAGGTAACATGCAGGACAACTTTGACGAGAACGGCAACCCCATCCGCTGCTCCTTTTGTGGAAAAGAACAGGGCCAGGTTCGTCGCCTCGTAAAGGGCCCGACCAACATCTTTATCTGTGACGAGTGCGTCGCCGCCTGTTCCGAGATCTTGGAGGAGTCGCTGGCTTCGGACTTTATGGACGCTGCACGCAACGGCAAGCTGCCGGGCTTCCTCAACGACCACGGCCAGGCTGCATCCCAGCCTGCCGTGGACCCCGAGGCCGAGGGCTTTGAGCTCGAGGACGACCGCCAGGTCATCACGCACGTGCCGACGCCGCACGAGATTTATGACGAGCTTTCGGCCTATGTTATGGGTCAGGAGGACGCCAAGCGCGCCATGTCGGTTGCCGTGTACAACCACTATCGCCGCGTGATCGAGGGCGGCGCCGCGGTGTCTGCCTTTGACGACGGCTTGGACTCGCAACTCGACGATGATATGGATGAGGTGGAGCTCGCCAAGTCCAACATCCTGCTGCTCGGTCCCACTGGTACCGGCAAGACCCTGCTCGCCCAGACGCTTGCGCGCATCCTCGAGGTGCCGTTTGCCATCGCCGACGCCACCGCGCTCACCGAGGCCGGCTACGTTGGCGAGGACGTTGAGAACATCCTGCTCAAGCTCATCAACGCCGCAGATGGCGACATTGAACGCGCGCAGGTGGGCATCATCTACGTGGACGAGATCGACAAGATCGCCCGCAAGGCCGAGAACCTCTCCATTACCCGCGATGTCTCGGGCGAGGGCGTTCAGCAGGCGCTTCTTAAGATCCTTGAGGGCACGGTGGCAAGTGTTCCGCCCACCGGCGGCCGCAAGCATCCTCAGCAGGAGCTGCTGCAGATCGACACGACCAACATCTTGTTCATCTGCGGTGGTGCCTTTGTGGGTCTGGACAAGATCATCGCCGACCGCGTGGGCAACAAGGGCGTGGGCTTCAACTCCGAGATCGCCGGCCCCACCTCGGTCGACGAGAACGACCTGCTGCGTCAGGTGCTCCCGCAGGACCTCAACGCCTTTGGCATGATCCCCGAGTTCGTGGGCCGTACGCCCGTCGTCACCCAGACGCAGGCGCTCGACGAGGACGACCTGGTGTCGATCCTGACCGAGCCCAAGAACGCCGTGGTGCGTCAGTACCGCAAGATGTTCCAGCTCGAGGACGTTGAACTTGAGTTTGAGGACGCCGCCCTGCACGAGATCGCCCGTATGGCGCTCGCCCGCAAGACCGGCGCCCGCGGCCTGCGCTCCATCTGCGAGGACGTGCTGCAGCAGACGATGTTCGACCTCCCCAGCGAGGAGGGTGTCGTCAAGGTCATCGTGACCGAAGCCTCCGTAAAGGGCGAAGAACAACCCCAGCGCATCTACGGGTAAATAGCTTGAATCCAGGCCCCGCGGCAACCACCGCGGGGCCTGCCATTTAGGGACAGGTTTATTTTGGTCGGTTTTATATGGGCAAATGTCGTTTCCCCTGATAAAACCTACCAAAATAAACCTGTCCCTTTTCGGCAGGTATGCCTGTGCTATTCTGTGAGATTGTCAAGTTAGTACCTTCAGACTGAAGTAATCGATACCTAAGGCGTGTCCGCCTGTAGTAGCCGCCGTCAAGCCACTTCTGCAGGATCG
>CABRZY010000157.1 GCA_902475475.1 uncultured Collinsella sp. | reverse complement strand
ACTATCTGAGTATCGGCCAAGTCGTCAACCTTCTTCGAGGCGCATACCCCGATCTATCGAACTCAAAAATTAGATTTCTAGAAGATGAGGGGCTCATCACCCCTCATCGTACGCCTAAGGGCTATCGTCAGTACTCAAAGGAGGACGTTGACCGTCTCGAGGTCATCCTGCACTTGCAGAAGACCCGCTACATGCCGCTCAACGTCATTAAGCAGCGCTTGGAAAACGCAACGGACCTGTCCACTTTGGCTTACGAGGTGGGTCTTCTGTCCGATGTTCCGCTTAAGACGGAGCCCAAGGAGACCAAGCAAAAGCTGCATCCCATCGAGACTATTCCCGATATGCTCGGCGTCGAGATTTCGTTTATCCGCTCCCTTGCCGAGAACGATCTTATCCGCATCATCAAGAGCCCGCAGAACCGAGAGCTCGTCGATGGCCGAGATTTCCCGATTATCCGTTACTGCTCGGAGCTGTCGCGCTTCCATATTGAGCCGCGCAACCTACGACAGTACGTATCGTCGGCAAACCGCGAGTCTTCGATGTTTGAGCAGGTTCTCGTGAGTATGCTCGGCATGGATACCTCCGATGACGAGCGCGACGCCAAGCTCGAGCGCGCTTTTAAAAAGTTGCATGACCTCACCGAGGGTGTGCACACCGCGCTCCTTAAGAACCGTGTCTTTGAGTCGCTCAACGCCGTGGTCGAGGACGCTGACATCGATGCTCTCGATGAGGAGATCGCGCGTTCCGAATCCACCAAGGCTAAAAGCGATGGGGCAAGCGTTCCCGCGGTTACCGCGCATGACGAGTCGCTTGTGCAGCCGTCCAAGGTCGTCGTCCCCTCGCATAGCTCGTCTGCTAACGCGGGTAAATAGCCGCCGTTCACCCGGCAATCCATGAAAGGTCACGCCATGTACGACTTCGAATCTCATATCGTCGATATCCCCGACTATCCCGAGCCCGGAGTCGTCTTTAAGGACATCACACCGCTCTTTGGCAATCCCGAGGCCCTGAAGGCCATGGTGGATGCCCTGGCTGAGCATTTTGCTGGCATGGGCATTACCAAGGTCGTAGGACCCGAGGCCCGCGGCTTTATGGTCGGTGTGCCCGTGGCCGTCGCCCTGGGTGCCGGCTTTGTTCCCGCACGTAAGCCGGGCAAACTGCCGCGCAAGACGGTAAGCGAGAGCTACGAGCTCGAGTATGGAACGGATTCTATCGAGATCCACGCCGATGCCATCAGCTCTAAAGATACCGTGTTGATTCTGGACGACTTGGTCGCGACGGGCGGAACCGTCGAGGCAACAGGTAAACTGGTGCGAGATATGGGCGCAAAGCTTGTGGGCTACGGTTGTATCCTTGAGCTTGCGCTTCTCAACCCGCGCAAGAAGCTCACGCCTTCTAACGAGGACGTTGAGCTCTTTGGCCTGGTAACGGTGGACTAGCCGCTACCCTTAGATACCGGAAAGGAAGCTCCATGCGCACAGCAAACACGCACAAAAACATGGCACGCTGCGCTGCTACGGCAACCCTCGCTTGTGTTTTGGGCCTGGGCCTCGTGGCTCCGGCCTATGCCGATACCGCATCCGACCTTGCCGCTGCTCGTACCAAACTCGAGCAGATTGGCACCCAAACCCAGCAAATTCATGAAGAACTCTCCGCACAGACGCAGGAGCTTGATCAGACTGCAGGCGAGATCACGCAAAAGCAGCAAGAGATTGCCGAGGGTCAGGCAAAGCTTTCGAGCTACGTTGCCGGTGAGTACAAGACTGGCGGCCTGAGTCTCCTTCAGGTTCTAACGGGCGTCGACGATCTGGGCGACATGCTCAACCGTCTGTTCTACTACGGCAAGGTTTCCGACAAGCAGGCCCAGACCATTCAGGAGGTCAAGGACCTTAAGCAGCAGCTCACCGATAAGCAGACCGAGCAGGAGAAGAACGTCGCCGCGACGCAGAAGAAGGTCGACGAGCTCAATGCCCAGCAGGCTGAGGCCCAGAGTGTCGTGAACTCCCTGGATTCACAGCTGCAGGCCGAGCTTGCTGCCGAGGCCGAGGCCAACGCCGCGCTTCAGGCTGGCATCAATGCCAGCACCGCCGAAAAGGCCACGGTGAGCAACGACACTGCCGGTACGACCGAGAACACCAACAATGGTGGCGGTACGACCAACAACGGCGGCGGCAACACGCCCGCGCCCGCGCCCGCTCCTGCCCCCACGCCGCAGCCCGTGACGCCCGCTCCGACTCCGACGCCTTCCGCACCGAGCCAGTCCGTTGACGGCGGTACCGTTGTTTCGCGCGCCTACAGCAAGCTCGGATACGCTTATTCCTGGGGCGGCATTGGACCGAACAGCTTTGACTGCTCCGGTTTTGTAAGCTATTGCCTCACGGGCCGCTACTGCCGCCTGGGCACCACCGGCACCTTCATGGGTTGGACCCGCGTGTCCGATCCGCAACCCGGCGATGTTGTGGTTAACTCCTCCCATACAGGCATCTATATCGGTAATGGTCAGATGATCCATGCTTCCGACTACAAAACGGGCGTCATCATCAGCTCCGTCGCTGCTGGCATGAACAACAATTACATTTTCGTGCGCTACTAATTTATTACTGCAGCGAACGAACGTGGGCCTCGCGATCTTGAGTCACGAGGCCCATTCTTTTTTCCCTTACCGTTTGGCATATGATCAGTACGGCTATCTAGTATTCAAAACTAGATAGCCGTACTTATCAATCAAAAAGATGGCTATAATTGTTGGGGAACAATTAGAAAGGACCCTCAATGAGCTGGGCACTTATCTCCGATTCGAGCTGCAATCTTCGCGATTGGCAACCAACCGCACCTCATACCACCTTTGCATTTGCACCCCTTAAGATCCGAGTGGGGGAGCGTGAATTCGTCGATGATCTTTCGCTCGATGTTCATGAGCTCAACTGCGCTGTTCAGGCGGAGACGAACGCTTCTTCGAGCGCTTGTCCCAGCGTAGGGGAGTGGGCCGAGCTCTTCAAATTGGCAGACAAGACCATCTGCATGCCAATCTCTGAGGGTGTGTCAGGCAGCTACAACGCGGCAGCCACGGCTCGCGATATGGTTCTTGCCGAGGAGCCCGACCGACAGATTCATCTAGTCAATTCACGCGCAGCTGGCGGCAAAATGGACCTCATTTTCCTGCTGTTCGACCGCTATCTTGCAAGCAATCCGAATGTCTCATTCGAGGACGCTTGCGCATACTTCGATAGCCTTGAACAGAACAGCAAAATCCTCTTCAGTTTGTGCAATTACGAAAACCTCGCCAAAGCCGGACGTATCCCTAAGGCAGCCGGCGTCATTGCCAACAAGCTCAATATCCGCATTTTGGGCACGGCGAGTGAGGCCGGTAAAATCGAACTCGTCGGGCACACGCGTGGCGAAAAGAAGATGCTCAACAAGATCATCGACACTATGGAAGCCGAGGGCTTTACGGGCGGTGAGGTCATCATCGATCACGTTGAGAACGAAGCTGGAGCCCAGGCGCTTACTGATCGCATAGTCGAACATTGGCCCGGCTCCAAGACCATCATCATGCCCTGCAACGGCCTGGATTCCTATTACGCCGAGATGCACGGCCTGATCATCGGCTACGGCATGGGCGTAGCTTCGGGCAAATAAAGTCCAACCAAGCAAAAAAACGGGCGGGACAAAGCGACAGAAGGCTCTTTGTCCCGCCCGTTTTATACGTCGGCTAGCTATTAAACCCGTTGAACTTGAGATAGCTCATCAAGTAAGCCTTCGAAACAAAGGATGAAACCGCGCTGCGCACAAGCAGCGACTCACGCGTTACCTGATGCGCCGTATCGGGAACCGGCGTCTGCTCGACGGAAAACGCCGAACGAATCGATGCCTCGAGCTGATCGACCACATAATCAAAGGCCGTCGGGGCATCGTAGCTCAAACGCTGAATGTTAAAGAGTGCCTGCACCGCAGCAATAGGTAGCACCTGCTTAAAGATGCAGATAGCGATCAGGCGGGCAATCTGCTCGCGGCCATATTGCTTTTTGACCGGAGCAGGCAC
>CABRZY010000156.1 GCA_902475475.1 uncultured Collinsella sp. | reverse complement strand
CAATGGTATACGGGTGCACCATCGACGTCTTCAATACAGAAGATATCAGTGCGGAGTGCATTCAGAGGGAAACCCATCGGGCCCCTTCGTCCTCGGTCTTCAGGGATTAAAGCTGAGGAGAAGAATGGCGCGCTTTGCGCGTTTTGGATGGGGTCTGTCCCGGCGGCGCGTTTGGCGCTTCGCGCCTCGCGTCTTATCGATCGGGATTGAGATACATTTGGCACTTCTCGCCTTGCGACTGTAGCGGTCGCGGTCCCGTTTGGGATCGCGGCCGTTTTGTTGTGGGTCAAATATGAACGTTGTGTTAATGACTCGGTGGACGGTGGCGTTTTTCGGTGAGCGGCGTATCCTTCCAACGGTTTATCTAGTGTGTCAGTTGAAAGGAAGAGGGCGCTCGTCATTGTTTGAATGTGAACTGCCGTTTGACCACAAGACGTTGCATCTGGAGCTCGAGGATAAGAACTTCGCGGGTGTGATGGAAGGTCATCAAAACGAGTTTAAGACTACAAAATCGCAGGAAGAGCTGGTAGAGGAGTCGCTTGCCAATCCTTATGGCTCGCCTTCGCTCGAGGAGCTTTGTGCTGGCAAGAAGGATATCGTCATTATTAGCTCCGATCATACGCGCCCCGTTCCCTCGCGTGTGACGATGCCTATTCTGCTGCATCACATCCATTCTGCTGCGCCCGAGGCTCGCGTGCGTATTCTGGTTGCTACGGGTATGCATCGTCCGTCGACGCACGAGGAGCTCGTCAACAAGTACGGCGAGGAGATCGTTGCCAACGAGGAAATCGTTATGCACGTCGCGACCGATGACAGCATGATGAAAAAGATCGGCACCCTGCCTTCTGGTGGCGAGTGCATCATCAACAAGATTGTCGCCGACTGCGATCTGTTGCTTGCCGAGGGCTTTATTGAGCCGCACTTCTTTGCCGGTTTCTCTGGTAGCCGCAAGTCCGTCCTGCCTGGCATCGCCAGCTACAAGACCATCATGTACAACCACAACGGTCAGTTTGTGAACGATTCTCATTCGCGTGCCGGCAACCTGTGCCACAACCACGTGAGCGAGGACATGTTTGCCGCTGCCGAGTTGGCTCACCTTGCCTTTGTGCTGAACGTTGTGCTCAACGGCAAGCATGAGGTCATCGGCTCCTTCGCCGGCGACATTCACAAGGCACACGAGGCTGGCTGCGAGTTCGTGAAGAGCCTTGCAGGCGTTGAGTCCGTCGAGTGCGAGATTGCCATCACCACCAACGGCGGCTACCCGCTCGACCAGAACATCTACCAGGCCGTGAAGGGCATGTGCTCTGCCGAGGCCACGCTTCCCGAGGGCGGTGTGATTATCGACGTTGCCGGTTGTGCCGACGGTCACGGTGGCGAGGGCTTCTATCACAACATCGCTGACAACGATCCGGCAGAGTTTGAGCGTGCCTGCATCGATCGTCCCAAGGACGAGACCCTGCCCGATCAGTGGACGAGCCAGATTTTCGCCCGCATCCTGGCACATCACCCTGTGATCATGGTTACCGACCTGTGCGATCACCAGATGATTAAGGATATGCACATGACGCCGGTTAACACCCTCGAGGAGGCGCTCAAGCTCGCCTTTGAGATGAAGGGTGCTGACGCCAAGGTGGCCGTCATTCCCGATGGCCTGGGCGTTGTCGTCGCGCAGCACTAGCGTGCGGCCTAAACGAATCGTTTATAACCGACAAGAAAGATAAGGTTTTATGCTTACCAAACTCCTCTGCGAATTCGGCGCAACGGCCCTCATGATCATCTTTGGCGTGGGCGTACACTGCGATACCGTGCTCAAGGGCACCAAGTATCAGGGCTCTGGTCATATGTTTGCCATCACCACTTGGTCTTTTGGTATCTCGGTCGCCTTGTTTATCTTTGGCGGCGCCGTGTGCATGAACCCCGCCATGGTGCTTGCCCAGTGCATCGTCGGCCTGGTGCCGTGGAGCAGCTGCATCCCCTTCATGGTTGCCGATATGCTCGGCGGCTTTGCGGGTGCCGTGATCGCGTGGTTGATGTATGCCGATGAGTTCAAGGCTTCCGATGGTGTCATCGATCCCGTTGCTCAGCGCAACATCTTCTCGACCAACCCCACCACCGAGGGCACCAACTATGCCCGTAACTTCTTCTGCGAGGCTATCTGCACCTTTGTGTTCATCAGCGCCATCCTTGCTGCTGCTAACCGTGCTGGCGAGAACGTTTTGATGCTCGCTATCTGCGTCGGTCTGATCGTTTGGGCCGTTGGCATGGGCATGGGCGGCATCACCGGCTTTGCCATGAACCAGGCTCGTGACCTTGGTCCTCGCATGGCCTATCAGGTGCTGCCGATTAAGAACAAGGCCGACAACAACTGGAAGTATGGCCTGCTTGTTCCTGGCATCGCGCCGTTTGTCGGTGCCGCTCTGGCCGCACTGTTTGTGCACGGTTTCTTGGGCATGTTCTAGTCTGAGGCTACATAGTTGTCCGCTGGCCGCATGGGGTAACTTCCCAGCGCGTCCTCGGACATGAAAGAACCCCCGCTGCGCACTTCGTGCGGCGGGGGTTCTTTCGTCCTGCGGAGTGCGCTGGGAAGTTACCCCATGCGGACGGCTGCGGGGTCTTTGTTGCGTTCGAACAAGCAACCCAACATATATATCTGAATTTGGATGGGAGGGGGTTGTTGCTGATAGGGGCGTTGGACTGTTGTTGGCACTTTGGGATGTGTGGCGTCTTGAGTCGGAGCGGAATTTTGGAATGGGATCCGCGCTTTGGGAAGGGGTTCCCACTTTGGGAAGGGATTGTTGCTTAGCTGAAGAGGGGCTTGATGGCTGATAGGTAGTCTTTGGCTACGTCCTCTTTTGGGGCTTCGAAGTTGTGCCAGGCCCACCATTGGACCATTCCTACGAAGCTTGAGGCTATGTGGTGTAGTAGGAAGCTTCGGTCCATGGTTCCGGCGGGGCCTGCGGGGTCGACGGGGACGGTTTCGGCTGCTCGTGACATGATGGTCTTGCGTAAGCAGTCGGCGAAAACGCGTGAGCCGGCGCCGGCTACGAGGGCTCGAACGCCCTGGCGGCGCTCCCAGAGGTTGTTGAGGATATGCTCGACTTGCACGAGTGGGTCGTCGAGCGGCGTACCATCGTCGTCGAGGGCGTGGGTGCAGATGTCGCTCACGAGCTCGGACAGTAGGTCGTCTTTGCTCTTAAAGAGGCCGTAGAATGTCGCGCGGCCTACGTGGGCGCGCGCGATGATGTCGCCGACGGTGATCTTGCCGTAGTCCTCTTCGCGCAGCAGCTCGGAGAACGCCGAAACGATGGCAGCGCGGCTTTTTGCCTTGCGGGCATCCATGGCTATGCGTCCGCGTGAACGAGCAGGCAGCGGAGCGTACCGGAGCAACCCTCGTAGGGGCGCTTGCCAGCGCCGTAGCCGACGGCTTCGATGCGGTAGCGTGAGGGCAGTTGGTCGGACGTACACAGCGCGGTGACGATGGCGGCGCCCGTGGGCGTCACGAGCTCGCCGGCGACCGGTGCAGGCGTGAGGGCGATATTGCCCGCCTGGCACAGGTTGACGACAGCGGGGACGGGAATGGGCATGAGGCCGTGGGCACAGTGGATGGTGCCGTGGCCCTCGGAGAGCGACTCGACGACAATATCCTCGATGCCCAGGTCATCGAGGCAGATGGCGACAGAGCAGACGTCGACGATGGAATCGACGGCGCCTACCTCGTGGAACATGACGGTCTCGGGCGTTTTGCCGTGGGCCTTGGCCTCGGAGGCGGCGAGCGCGGTAAAGATGGCGTGCGCACGACGCTTGGCGCCATCGCTTAACTGCGAGCCGTCGATGATGGCGGTGACGTCCGCCAAAGAACGGTGGTGATGGTGGTGGGCGTGATGGTGACCCTCGTGGCCATGGCCGTGGGTCTCATGATCATGCTCATGGCAGTGCTCATGCTCGTCATGGTCATGATGGTGGTGCTCGTGCTCGTGCGTGTGCTCGGCAGCTGCTTCGTTGCCGTAGAGCCATGCCATGTCGGGCTTTACGATCGCCGTCACGC
>CABRZY010000155.1 GCA_902475475.1 uncultured Collinsella sp. | reverse complement strand
ACCTTGATTTTATCCGGTGGGGCGGCTCTTTTGCAGCCGCCCCACTGTTTATTTACATCTGGCACCCTCAAACAATCAGACGGCAGCCCGCACTCCTGAGAGCTGCCCCGCACCCCCGGCCATCACCTTACGGCAACAACCGGCACTACTCCCCTACTTCCCAAAGATCGCAGCGAGCAAGCCCTTGCGTTTGGGCTTTTCTTCTCGGTAGGAACCCTCGGCAACCGCTGCAACCTGGCGCGGTTGCTCGCCGCCTCCACGGCGCACGATCTGGTACAGAAACGGCGACTTAACGTATTTGACCTCGATGGGCGTGGCATGCACGGTGCTCTCACCGGACAGATGCAGGCTCGGATTGAGCGGCGCCACGACGTGCGTTTCGCGCTTGTCACTAAACACCACCGCGGCCGCGCGGCCCGTCTGTCCGTTTACGGCAATGCGCACCTGCTCGTCATCGCGGCCGTCCGTCGCCGGACGATCGACAAAGTAGACCGGCACCATCACCAGGCCATCCTTATGCTTGCGGGCCTTGCGCGCCCAGGTTCGGATGCTCTTTTTATTGAGCCCCAGTACGGCCTCGGCATCGTTGCCCGCAACGTCGAGCGCCAACTTATCAATGACAACCTGGTCCTTGGTAGATGCATCGACGGAGACGACGCGGAAGTCGCCTTCCTGCATGGCGGGATCGAACGGACCGACCTTGGCAAAGTCCCACGGCTCCAAAATGCCCATGAGGCGAACGTCCAGGTAGTTTGCCCTGGGGTATGCCCAGTCGAGCACCTCGTAGTACACCAGGGTTTCCTTGCTCAGGCCCTTGCCCGGGAAGCTCGCCATCATGCGCAGGTCCGCCAGCGCCATGGGGAAATAGAAGAGCATCATGTCGTTTTGGATCGCATCTTCCACGTCGTGCCCGGCAAAGGCATCCGGGTACTGGCGCACCAGCTGCAGCGCGTTGGCACGTGCCTGCTGCGGCGAGATTTCGCAGGGAATACCCTGATCCGGCACATACTCCGCACCCACGCCCATGGTCAGACGCTTGCTAAATGTCCCCGGCTTGAGCAGGTCGGCAATGCCGATCTTGTTGCCGCAGGACGGGCACTCAAACACGCGCTGGGTCGACTCGCCCTCAAAGGACGCACCACAGAAGGGGCAAGGAATACTCACATGCGTGGCCTCTTGGAACTCCTGCGCCGTGCCGCGATCCTCCCACAGCAGATGTTCCAGGACCGACTGATTGCGCCAGTGCGAATTGAAGAAATACCAGTCCGGGTCCTCCGGGCGCTCGAGTTGCGACACATGCGTGAGCTTGAGCAGTCCATCCACCACCGTCAGCGGCGTATGGCGAATGCCCAGAGCGCTCTTGGGCTCCCCCGCATCAGCCTGCCACGGAACGACCGTGCCGCAATAGGCGCACTCAAAGCTGCGCTTAGCCTGGTGCGAGTACATAGGGCCGCCGCAGTTTTGACATTTAATGGCAAACATCTCGTCCATGGAAACGTCCTCCTTTGCACAGGGGCTGTCGACATTAAGTATGTCGAGCAAGCAGGCACATGCCCATACCCATGTGGCCCAAAATGGACCACCCATGCAGACGAGAAGGCTCGCTCGTTAGCACCGGCAGACTATTGCTGCATTTTCTGAGCATCGGTGCACGGCGCCCCCGCGCGAGCTACACTATCCCCTTAAACATGATTGTGAGGACGACCGCTATGCTATTTGTAAATCGGCTGGTACATACGCTTGTTCCCGGCAGCGAGAGCGAGCCGGTCGATGCATCTTGCCGCACCAACGCGGGCTTTTCCGCAAGCCTCGTCTGCATTGGCCTCAACATCACCCTGTGCCTGGCCAAGGGCATCGCGGGCCTGCTCGCCGGCTCCGTCTCCCTCATCGCCGACGCTTTCAACAACCTCTCCGATGCCTCGAGCAACATCGTGAGTCTGCTCGGGTTCCGCCTTGCCAGCCGCCCGGCAGACGAAGGCCACCCCTATGGCCACGGTCGCTATGAGTACCTAGCCGGCCTGTTCGTCGCCGTCCTGGTTTGCGCCGTCGGCATCAATCTGATCCTCGAGTCGGTCACTAAGATCATCAAGCCTTCCCCCACTGCATATTCGGTGCTCTCCTTAGCCGCCCTCGTCTTGTCCATGCTCGTTAAGCTCTGGATGGCAGCGTTCAACCGCACGCTGGGCGATCGCATCGACTCGGAGACGCTCATCGCCACAGCACAGGACTCCAAAAACGACGTCATCACCTCGGGCTCGGTCTTGGTGGCGGCGCTTATTTCGCAGACGACCGGCTTTGACCTCGATGGCTGGGCAGGCCTGGGTGTGGGCATCTTCATCTGCATCAGCGGCATGGGCCTAGTGCGCGACGCCATCAGCCCGTTGCTGGGGCAAGCGCCCGACCCCAAGCTCGTCCAGGCAATCCGCGACAAGATCATGTCCTATCCACAGGTCTTGGGCACACACGACCTGATGGTGCACGACTACGGCCCCGGTCGTCAGTTTGCCAGCGCCCACGTGGAGATGCCCGGCGAGGGCGACGCGTTTGAGCACCACGAGATTCTGGACACCATCGAGCACGACATCAAGCGCCAGATGGGCATCGATATCACGCTGCACTGCGACCCCATCGCGACAACCGGCGATGACTTGCGCGGCTGGGTCAAGCGCGGCGTCATGCAGATCGATCCCGCGCTCTCCATCCACGACCTGCACGAGCACGACGGGTTCGTTTCGTTTGACCTTGTGCGTCCCGACGGCTTTGACATATCCGACGAGGATCTGCTGGAGCTCGTCACGCGCATCGTGCACGAGCGCCGGCCCGACGTCTCATGCGTCGTCACGTTTGATTCGGGCTTTAGCTCGCCCGACCGTCCAGCAGAGCAGCTGTAGCCCCGCTCCGCTCGTCCGCTAGTTTCCCTGCGCGCCCGAGATGCCGTTTTGTAGGGCGTTCCAAGCATCCGTCGCCATGCCGCCCAAGTTCTGCGCGGTATCGCCCAGGTTTTGTGCCGTGTCGCCCAGCTCTTGCGCCTTGTCTCCCAACTCCTGTGCCTTGTTGCTCAAGTCCTCCAGCGTATTGGAGCTCGAACTGTCGGTACCGCTTTGGCCGTCAGACGAGTTGCCCGAGCTGTTCTTGTGCGTGAGTTGTATTTCGAGGTTGCCGTTGTCGTTATAGTAGGCAGAAGAAACGACCCAGTTGGCATCGACGACGGGCGTTGAGCCATCATCAGTCAGGACCACGGCATTCGAAAGATCGGCGCCGCGCGACTTGAGAAGCTTCCTGGCGTTGGACCAGTACTGCCCCGGGATATCGCTCAAATCGACGGTGCTAGACGAGGCGGACTCGGTTTGCTCGGCAGCGGTATCGGCCGTTGAGCTCCCCCGCTTGTTGAGCATGCCCGACACGATGGCAAACACAACCGACAGCGCAAAGAAGATCGCCAGCACGATGAGGATCTTCTTGATCACGCTCGACGAACGCGACGGCCTCTTCTCCTCGTCCTCGCCATATTGCGAAATCGACTTGGGGTACTCGCGATACGGCTCGCGCGACTCGTAACGAGGCTGAGCCGTGCGCGGCATATACGTCGTCTGCTGAGGTTGCGGAATGGGATTCTGCGGCAGGTCA
Organism: uncultured Collinsella sp.; assembly: GCA_902475475.1. GTDB lineage: Bacteria > Actinomycetota > Coriobacteriia > Coriobacteriales > Coriobacteriaceae > Collinsella. The sequence goes on along the minus strand of CABRZY010000155.1, from coordinate 445 downwards.
TCATAGGGATTCGGCGTCGAGGCAGCATAAGAATCCTGCGGCGCGTAATCAAACGGATCCGGACCTGCGTTGCCATAGGGGCCTTGCGAAGATGCAGCGTAAGGATCCTGCACCGTGTCGCCATAGCCCATAACCCGGGTGGGCTCGGTAGAAGGCTGCGTCGCGGCGGGGTCGGTATAACCGGGGTTGGGAACAACGCGGGTCGCATCGGCGCTATCGCCAGCCTGCGCGGAACCGTAGCCGCCCATCACGGTTGTCTTGTCCTGATCCATGCAACGATTCCTTTCCGTCGCGCGTGAGCCTCAAGTTATCCATGCATTCTACCCGCGCAAAAGCCTATGATGGGCAGAGTCCGTCGGTATCTACAAGACATGCGCGGGCCTAAGGATCAAAAAGCCCCGCCGGGCCTTGTGGGCACGGCGGGGCGGGCTCTAAGTCTGCTGTC
>CABRZY010000154.1 GCA_902475475.1 uncultured Collinsella sp. | reverse complement strand
AATCCGCAGCGACATATCGGCCACGCGGCCGCCCGGACCGCGCCGGTTGCGGATCCCAGGGGTGGCAGACTCTTCGCCATGCCGCGATTTCTAGCTGGCATAACACATCGTGTATACCGCCACCGCGTCTTTGCTATCGCCGGCGCCGTTACTATGTTGTTCCTCATGCTTTTAGCGGCCTTGCCGGCGCTGTTCGCCTCTGACCCCAAGCTTTCCAACGCCGTGCCCGCCTATAGTGAGGTGTCCAAAGAGGTCGTGGATGCGCTCGTTCATTCGAGCTCTCTCCCGCTGCTTGTCGCCGCAATTGCATTTTCAATCTGGGGCGTGCTGGTCTATCTGCGTTGTTTGGACTATGTGTTGCGCCGCCGCCTTGTTGCCATCGCCGCCATTTGCGCCCTATGGATGATCGAGGTCATCCTCAAGTACAAGTCGTTCACGCCGTTCTATGCCACCGTGCTGTGGTACCTGTACTACGTGCCCATGACGCTCATTCCGCTGCTCTACCAGTTGTGTGGTCTGCGCCTTGCGGGCCTGGAGCAACACCGCCTGGGTCGCCGCTACTGCGCTGCGCTGTGGATTGTGGCTATCCTGCTTATCGGATTTGTGCTCACCAACGATTTTCACCAGCAGGTCTTCCACTTTGACCGTACAAGCGACACCTGGAGCAACGATTACACGTACGGCTGGGGTTATTTCGCCGTCCTCGTGTGGACGGCCTTTAACTTTGTGGCCTTTTTTATCCTGGTGGGCCGGTCCTCGTCCTTTCGCATCCAACGTTTCTCGGGCACGGCGGCGCTCGTGCTGTTGGGCGGTGCGTTCTTTGCCATCTCGTATGCCCTGCGCGTGCCTTGGGCGTGGAAGCTCAACTTTTCGCTCGTCTATTGCGTCCTGTGCGTGGTGGCGATGGAAATCTGTCTCGATTGCGGTGTCATTCCGTCGTACCACGATATCGCCGGCATTTTCGATACCTTGCCGCTTGACCTGAAAGTTCTAACGCGTGACCTGCAGGAAGTCTATGCCACGCCGGTGTCAAAGCCGATCCCAGAGGGCGTGCGCGAGGAGTTGCGAGTCCAGGAGCACGGGCGCGCCCATGCCTTTGCCGTGGCGTCCGATCCCGATGTAATGTATCGCACCTTTCCGCTGCTGGGCGGATCGGCGCTGCTTGCCCAAGACGTGTCGGAGCTCAACGAGCTCAATCGCGAACTAGCGCATCGTCGCATGGAGCTGCAACGCCAAAACGAGCTGCTTGTCGCCGACTACGATCTTAAGACGCATTTGGCAGATCAAGAGGCCGAGACCCTGCTGGTCCAAGACGTGGACCAGGCGCTTGCCCGCGCGCTCGAAGAGATGTACGACTCGCTGAGCTCGCTGCCACCGTTGACCGACGAGGCATCTTCGCACGAGCGTTACCGCATGCTGCAGCGCGCCAAGATGCTCGTCGCCTATTGCAAACGCAAGGGGTCGCTCACGTTGGCACAGCACGGGGAGAGCGGTTTTGACCGCGACCGCATTCAGCTCATTGCCAACGAGCTCGCAAGCGACCTACGCACGATTGATGTCGATTGCGCCTCGATTATTGCCATACGGCGCCCGATGCACGCCAGTGCGGTAAGCGCGCTGTACGACTGCGTGTATGACTTTGCGTTTTTTGCCTACACCACTACTCGACCGGCACTTATGTATCACTTGAGCGACCACGACTCGTGCAGCGTGGAGCTGCGTGCCACGCTTTTCTCCAACGACGAGGAGGATCTTTCGCAGACACCCGCTGCGCAAGAGCTCGAAAGCGCTTTGCAAGGGCGCAACGTGGCATATCGCCTTGAAGGCGAGCCCGGCCAGCTGCGCATGATCGTGTTGATGCCGCGGGCGGGTGAGTGACGATGCAGATCCCGCTCATTCTCCCCCAAATCGTTGCGCTCGATATTGTCTTTGCCCTGGCTGCTTGCCTGCAGACGATCCACGTTCCGCTCATCGTATCGCGCCGCTCGTCCTATAACCGTAAGGTGACTTGCGCCTACGAGGCGAGCCTCGTGGTTCACCTGATGGTTTCGGCGCTCATCCTGTTCGCGTCGTCTGGCTCGTATCTGGTGGCGCCGCTTGGCGTTTGCGTCAGGGCAATGGGCGGAGCGCTGTGGCTCAATGCCGCGATCTTTGTATATGGCGTGGTGCTTATGGTGCACTATCGCCGTCCCGTCATGCTGACTGAGCTGCTGCTCGTTGCCGCCGTTACGCCGCCGGTGGTTTTTGCCATGGGCTCGGCGTGGACCGTTGTCCTAATCGCAGAAGGAGCGTTCTTCCTGTTCCGTTCCATCGCGGCGCTCTTGATGGACGTCCGTAACCGCCAGGAGGATATTACCGCGTTCTCGACGATTGAAACCATCAACGTGATTCCCGTGGGCATCCTGTATCTAGACCCGAGGGACCGTCCGTTGCTCATGAACCGCTGCATGCGCAAAAACCTGGTGGAGCTTCATATGCCCACCGATCTGCGCGACATGAGCAGCACATGGAACGACCTGCGAACACTCAGTATGCAGACGCCCGAAAGCAGCGCTAATCGCGCCCATATCGACCTTGACCGCTTTGGCAGGGATCGCGCCGTGATCGAGATCTCTCCTTCCGAGATTCGTCTGTTCGTGCGTGACTCCGTTACGGTCTCGGGCCGTCCGTTCGAGCGCGTCGTCGGCCTGGACGTGACGGAATACGCACACGCCTACGACCGCCTGACGCAAGCCAATCATCTGCTTGAGCTTGCGGGGCAAGAGCTCCAGGCCCAGATCGAAGAAGTCAAAAAGGTTGCCGACAATGCGGCCTACCTGCGTATGCGTTCCCGCGTGCACGATGTGATCGGCCAGCGCCTGTCCATCCTCCATCGCTATTTGGAGGAGGGGCGCCTGGACGACGAGTCACTCGAGCAGATCGATCCGTTGCTGCGCTCAATCGCCGTCGACCTGCGCAGTGGCGGCGTCAGTGAGCCGGCGGAGCAGCTGGGTGATATCGTCCATGCTTTTGGCCTGGTGAGTGTGCAGATCGATGTTGAGGGCGCGCTGCCTGAGGACGCACGTGTCGCCGCCGCATTTTTGCAGATTATCCGCGAGGCCTCGACCAATGCCACCAAGCATGCGCAGGCGCATCGGGTCCATGTGCGCTTGTGGCAGGAGGGGACGGATGCTGACGCCGTCGCGCGCATGACGATTTCTAACGACGGGTCTCCGGCCCCCGTATCGTATCGTGAGGGAACGGGTATCCCAGGTATGAGACATGTCGCGCAAGATCTGGGTGGCAGCCTAGAAGTCAACGCCACCCCGCCCTTTACGCTTACGGTGTCCATTCCGCTTAACGCCAACGACACGTCTCAAAGGAGAAACTCATGATCCGCGTGTTAATTGTCGAAGATCAGGCCATCCTGCGCGAGAGCCTGGCGCGCTCCGTTGGCGACCAGCCCGATATGACCGTTGTTTCCGCCATCGCCGATGCCTCCGAGGCCTTGGGTGTCGCGCTCAAGGAGCGCCCGGACATGATACTGATGGACGTGTGCACCGAACACGATTCAAACGGCATCGTGGCGGCGGCACGCATCAAGGAGCAGCTGCCTGAGTGTCGCATCATTATCATGACCGGCATGCCCGAGATCACCTTTGTCGACCAGGCCCGCGAGGCGGGCGTCGATAGCTTTGTGTACAAGAACGTCGGTATCGACGAGCTGTTCGCCGTGATGCGCTCCACGCTGGCGGGCTATTGCACGTTTCCCAAGCCGCCCGAGAGCATTTTTTCGGGTACGGCGGCACTCGACGATGTCGAGCTGTCGATTTTGCGCCTTGCCTGCGAGGGCAAGAGCCGTCGCGAGATCGCGACCGAGCTGTTTATGAGTGAGGGCACCATCAAGCGCCGCATTTCGGAGATTCTGAGCAAGACCGGCTACGACAACATCATGCGCCTGGCCGTGCATGCGGTGACTGAGGGCAGCATCGTTCCCAACATGGAACGCCCGTAATCGACGCGCTCACCCGTGTTCCGGCGCCGTAAAGATAGACTGCCCGCCGTTTTGCATCTAAAAACGGCGGGCCGTTCTCGGCTCATCTGATGCCCGGCAC
>CABRZY010000153.1 GCA_902475475.1 uncultured Collinsella sp. | reverse complement strand
GGCCGCTCGTGGCCATTGACGAGGCGCACTGCGTGAGCCAATGGGGCCAGGATTTTCGCCCCGCCTACCTGCAGATTCGCGAGTTCATCGAATCGCTTCCGCAGCGTCCCATTGTGGCGGCCTTTACCGCTACGGCAACCGAGCGCGTGCGTGCGGACATCCAGCAGATGCTCGGCCTGCAAAACCCCGCGACGGTGGTGACGGGCTTCGATCGCAAGAACCTCTACTTTGGCTGCGAGGAGATGGGCGACAAGGCCAAGGCCGCATGGGTGCGCGACTATGTGATCGCGCATTCGAGCGAGAGCGGCATCGTGTATTGCTCGACCCGCAAGACGGTCGATGCGCTGGCAGGCGAGCTTGCCGAGGCGCTGGGCCCCAGCGGCATTCGTGTTGGCCGTTACCATGCCGGCATGGGCAACGACGCTCGCCGCCAAAGCCAGCGCGCCTTTATCGACGACGATATCCAGGTGATGGTTGCCACCAACGCCTTTGGCATGGGCATCGACAAACCCAACGTGCGCTACGTGATTCACAACAACGTGCCCGAGAGTATCGAGGCCTACTACCAGGAGGCTGGCCGCGCTGGCCGCGACGGCGACCCGGCCAGCTGCCACTTGCTGTGGAACGGTAACGATTTTCGCATGCGCCGCTTTCTGATCGACCGCGGCGATGCTGCCGACGAGGCGCTCGACGACGAGCAGCGCGCGTGGGCGGTCCAGAATCGATATCGTCTGCTCAGCCAGATGGAGGGCTACTGCAATACCACCGGCTGCCTGCGCGAATACATGCTGCGCTACTTTGGCGACGAGGCCGCGGCCGAGCATGCCGCGGCCGGTACGGGCGGCACCGCCACGGACGAGGCCGAGGGCTGCGGCAACTGCAGCAACTGCCTCACGCAGTTCGAGGTCGAGGACGTCACCGATATGGCCCGCGCCGCCGTGCGCTATGTGGCCACGCGTCCCATGCGCTTTGGCAAGTCGCTCATCGCCGACGTGCTCCACGGCGGCAACACCGAGCGCATTCGCCAGATGCATCTGGACGAGGACCGCGGCTACGGTGAGCTGTCGAACGAATCCGTCGGGCGCATCAAGGACATCATCGGCCAGCTGTGCGGCCGCGGTTATCTGGCAACCTCGCAGGGGCAGTACCCGGTCGTGGGGCTGGGCCCGCGTGCCGCCGAGGTCGAGGATGAGGCGTTTGCCTTTACCGTTAAGCGTCGCGCGTCCAAGCGCAAGGCCTCGGCCCGCGCCCGCCGTGCGGTGGATCTGCTGCGTGAGGAGGCCGAGCTGGATCAGCGCCCGCGCGTGGGCGACGATGTCGAGCTGTTCGAGTGTCTGCGTGCCCTGCGCAAGGAGATTTCGACCGAGCTGGAGATGGCGCCGTACATGGTCTTTTCCGACAAAGCCCTGCGTGGTCTGTGCCGCCTACGCCCGCAGACGCGCGACGAGCTTATCCAGGTCAACGGCATCGGCGAGAAAAAGGCCGATGCCTTTGGCGAGCAGTTTATGGCAGCGATTGAAGAGTTTGAGTCCGAGCATGCACGGAATGGAGCGTAATGATGGCATCCGACGATAAAACCGAGCGCACTGAGGTGTCCGCCGTGCCGCTGTACCAGCAGGTAATGGACGACCTAAAAGGCGAGATCGCGCGTGGCGTGTACGCATCCGGCTCGCGCATTCCTTCCGAGATGGAGCTCGCGAAGTACTACGGCGTGGGACGCATCACCGTGCGCCGCGCCATCGAGGAGCTGTCGCGGGCGGGGTATCTCAACCGCCAGCAGGGGAGGGGCACGTTTGTGTGTGCGCCCAAACTCAAGCGCAAGATTGTCCAGAAGGGTGATGTTCAGAGCTTTTCCGAGGGTTGCGCTGCCAACGACATGGTGGCCGGAGCATGCCTGGTGTCGCGCACGGTGGTTGCGGCGACGCGCGAGGACGCGGCGTTTTTTGGGGTGGAACCCGGCTGCGAGCTCATCGTGGTCGAGCGCGTGCGCACGGCAGACGGCGTGCCCGTCATGCTCGAGAACAACGCCTTTGTGCTGGCCGACCATCCCTATCTGCAGACGCTTGCCGACAAGGATCTCACGGACAATTCCATCTTTGCGCTCGTTGCCGAGCATTCGGGCCGCGCGCCGCTCAAGTCCGACCCCTGTACTGTGGAGATTGCGCTTGCCGATGCTCAGGCGGCCTCGCTGCTGGAGGTGCCGGTCGGCGAGCCGCTCTTCTATATGGAGGCGTACTTTACCGATGAGGACGAGCGGCCCTTGCTGCTCGGACGCCAAAAGATTGTGGGTTCGCGCTACGTGTTCGACATCTAACGTCCACAGATAGAACGATATAGAACAAATTTGGTGAGATGGCTTCACGCGCGTCGTCATGCGTGCTATAAATAGGACAACATAGAACGACCGCAGGTACGAGCTGACGTCGTTCAAAACCGCCACACAAGGAGGAGCATCACCATGAACGCACACGATCTGATTCAGGAAATTATCGAGCGCAAGGGCAAGATTGAGAATGTCTTTTGGATCGCCTGCGGCGGTTCGATGATCGACCTGATGCCGGCCAACGAGCTGCTCAAGCGCGAGGCAACCACGTTTACCTCGACGGTCTACACGGCACGCGAGTTTTGCCTGATGGCCCCCAAGAGCCTTGGCGAGAAGTCGCTCGTCATCGCCTGCAGCCATAGCGGCAATACGCAGGAGGTCGTCGACGGCTGCGAGATGGCGCTGGCCGCCGGCGCCGAGGTCGTGGCCATGACCGACTGCGAGGGCTCCAAGATCGATAACGGCAAGTGGACCACCTGGGTCTATCCGTGGGGCGAAGGCGTGCCGCAGGCCGAGGTACCGCAGGGCATCGGCGCTCTGATCGCCGCCGAACTGCTTGACCAGCAGGAGGGTTACGAGGCGCTTGCCGACATGTACGCCGGCCTCAAGCAGATGGATGCGCTGCTGCCCGCTGCCCGCGAGAAGGTCAACGCCGAGCTGGGCGATCGCTTTGCCGAGCTCTGCCAGCAGCACGAGTTCTTCTATATCCTGGGTTCCGGCCCCAACTTTAGCCAGACCTACGCCATGGCCATCTGCTCGCTTATGGAGATGCAGTGGCAGCACTGCTGCTATATCCACTCCGGCGAGTACTTCCACGGCCCGTTTGAGGCCACCGAGCCCGGCGTGTTCTACTTTGTACAGCTCGGATCGGGCGAGTGCCGTCCCATGGAGGAGCGTGCACTTGCGTTCCTCAACACGCACACCGATACGGTTATGGTGCTCGATGCGCTCGAGTACGGCGTGGGCGAGGTGCCCGCCAGCGTGCGTTCGTTCCTGGAGCCGATCTTCTTCTATGCGATGAGCTGCGAGCTGCGCGCCGCCCGCGGCAAGGTGTTCGACCACAGCCCCGAGGTCCGTCGCTACATGGGCATCGAGCAGTACTAGGCACCGGGAAAAGTATTCACCTTCGATTCGCAAGGGCACTGCGTGAGTCAAAAAAGCGGGCCGCGCCGGGGATTTCCGGCGCGGCCCGCTTGGTATCGCGTTTAGATTCGCGAGATTGCGGCGATTGACGGTCTACTTGCCGACAACGCCTTCGGCGTCCCACCAGTCGAGCTGGGCGATGTTGTCGCGGATGTGCTGGCAGCTCTTGTGGAAGCCCTCGAGCTCGTGCTCGGACAGGTCCAGTGTGTAGACTTCCTCGACGCCCTCGGCACCGATCACGCACGGCAGGGAGGTAAAGATGCCCTCCTCGCCATACTGGCCGGTCATAAGCGTAGAGGCCGAAAGCACGGCGTGCTCGTTGTGCAGCACGGCGGCGCAGACGCGCGCGGCGGAGTTGGCGACGGCGTACTCGGTGCACTGCTTGCCCTGGTAGGTTACGTAGCCGCCCTTGCGCGCGAGCTCCTCAATCTCCATGTGGTCGAAGGCATACTTGTCGGGGTTCTCGGCCTGAAGTTCGTTGAGGCTCTTGCCGGCGATGGTCGCGGCCTTAAAGGCAGCCAGCTGGCTAAAGCCGTGCTCGCCGATCATGTAGGCGTCGATGGACTTGGGGCTCACGCCGACCTTCTTGGAGATCTCGGTGCGCAGGCGGGCGTTTGTCCCGTACAACACCAAGATCGTCAACT
>CABRZY010000152.1 GCA_902475475.1 uncultured Collinsella sp. | reverse complement strand
TTGGTGGAGTAGCGCGAGTGGACGAGCGCCACGGCCGTCTTGACGGCGGCGGCGCCTGCATGCCTACCATCCTGCAGGCCTTCCTGGGCCGTCCGGACGACACACCCGCCGGTGATGCCTTTGAGCGCCGCCTATACGTGTGCCGCCGCACCATCGAGAAAAAGGCCGACGCCGAGTTTGCCCTGCGCGACAAGATCTTCTACGTGTGCTCCATGAGCTCGCGCACCATCGTGTACAAGGGCATGCTGGTCGCCACGCAGATGCGCCGCTTCTTCATCGATCTCAACGACGCCGCCGTCAAGACGGCCGTGGCGCTCGTCCACTCGCGCTACTCCACCAACACCACGCCCAGCTGGGAACGCGCGCACCCCAACCGTTTTATCATCCATAACGGCGAGATCAACACCCTCAAGGGCAACGTCAACTGGATCCGCGCCCGCGAGCCCAACCTGTACAGCCCCGTGCTGCAGCATGATCTTGAGCGCGTGATGCCCATCATCAACCGCGAGGGCTCCGATTCCGCGATTCTGGACAACGTGCTTGAGTTTTTGGTCGTGAACGGTCGTCCGCTCACGCGTGCCGCGTCCATGTTGCTGCCCGAGCCGTGGGACCACAACGATAGCCTGAGTGAGGAGCGCCGCGCCTACGACGCCTACCAGTCCATGCTCATGGAGCCGTGGGACGGTCCTGCCGCTATCGCCTTTACCGACGGCCGTACCCTGGGTGCCGCCCTCGACCGTAATGGCCTACGCCCCGCCCGCTACTATGTGACGCGCGACGGCCGCTTTATGCTGGCGAGCGAGGTGGGCACCATCGAGGTGAGCCCCGAGAACATCCTGACGAGCGGCTGCCTGGGACCGGGCCAGATGCTCGAGGTCGATTTTGCCCGCGGCCGCGTCATCTACAACGACGAGCTGCGCGCCCGCTATGCCAAGGAAAAGCCCTACCGTGATTGGATCGCCGAGGAGACGCTGACCGTCGACGCGCTCGATGAGCCCGCCGCGCCCGCGCCCGCCGAGGATGCCGAGGTGCCCGCCGCCGTGTGCATGGCCAAGCTCGGGTATCACTGGGATGATGTTGACGAGGTCGTGCGTCCCATGGCCCAGCAGGGCAAGGCGCCGCTCGCCTCGATGGGTATCGATGCGCCGCTGGCCTGCCTGTCCAAGAAGACGCGTTCGTTCTTTGACTACTTCTATCAGCTGTTCGCTCAGGTCACGAATCCGCCCATCGATGCTCTTCGCGAGCATATGGTCACCTCGACCACGCTCTACCTGGGCAACCACGGCAACCTGCTCGAGGACTCCCGTACGGCCTGTCAGCTGGTGCGCCTGGAGCGTCCGCTGCTGAGCGAGGAGGAGTTCGAGCGTATCTGCGCCATCGACCGCGTGGGCTTTAAGACCCGCCGTTTCCGTGCTGTCTACCGCCGCGATGCCGGCGAGGGTGCGCTGCAGGCTGCGCTCAAGCAGCTTGCAGAGGACGTTGAGGCCGCGGTCCGCGACGGCGTGAACATCGTGGTGTTGAGCGATCGTGCCGCTGCGGGCGAGGTGCCCGTACCGTCACTGCTCGCCGTGGGCTGCGTGCACAACCACCTGATCCGCGCCGGCGTGCGTACCTTTGCCGACATCGTGGTGGAGTGCGGCGACGCTGTATCCCCGCACGACTTTGCGGCACTGGTGGGCTACTCCGCGAGCGGCATCTATCCGTACAACGCACATGCGTGCATCCGCGATCTGGCGGCACGCGGCGACCTGGACGTGACGGCCGAGCAGGGCATCGCCAACTACAACAAGGCTGCGACCGCCGGCATCGTCTCCATCATGTCCAAGATGGGCATCTCCACGGTGCAGAGCTACCATTCGGCGCAGATCTTCGAGGCCGTGGGCTTCACTCCGGAGTTCGTCAACGCGTACTTCGCCGGCACGGTGAGCCGTGTGGGCGGTATGGGTGTCGAGGACGTTGAGCGCGAGCAAAACGAGCGCTACGACGCCGCACTCGCTATCCTTAAGAGCCCGGCTCCCGATCAGCTGCCCACGTTGGGCCTGACCAAGTGGCGCCCGCTCGGCGGCGAGGATCACCTCATCGATCCGCAGACCGTCTACTTGCTGCAGACCGCCTGCCGCGAGGACAGCTACGACACCTTTAAGGAGTACAGCGCTCGCCTGCACCGCACCGGCCGTGCCGTGCGTCTGCGCGACTTGCTGGACTTTGATGCCAGCGGCCGCACGCCGGTTTCGCTCGACGAGGTGGAGCCCGCGCTCAACATCGTCCGCCGCTTTAACACCGGTGCCATGTCGTACGGTTCCATCAGCAAAGAAGCACACGAGTGCATGGCCATCGCCATGAACCGCCTGCACGGTCGTTCCAACTCGGGCGAGGGCGGCGAGGATTCGCGTCGCGAGACCCCGCTGGCCAACGGTGACTCCAAGAACTCCGCCATCAAGCAGGTGGCAAGCGCGCGCTTTGGCGTGACGAGCCGCTACCTGTGCAGCGCCTTCGAGATTCAGATCAAGATGGCCCAGGGCGCCAAGCCCGGCGAGGGCGGCCACCTGCCCGGCAAGAAGGTCTACCCCTGGATCGCCGAGGTCCGTCAGTCCACGCCCGGCATCGGCCTGATCTCGCCCCCGCCGCACCACGATATTTACTCTATCGAGGACCTGGCAGAGCTGATCTTTGACCTTAAGAACGCCAACCCCGGCGCACGCGTGTCGGTCAAGCTGGTCAGCGAGGCCGGTGTCGGCACCATCGCCACCGGTGTGGCCAAGGGCGCTGCCGACAAGATTTTGATCAGCGGCCACAACGGCGGCTCCGGTGCCGCGGCGCGCGATTCGATCTGGCACGCCGGTCTGCCGCTGGAGCTTGGCCTTGCCGAGGCCCAGCAGACGCTGCTGCAAAACGGCCTGCGCTCGCGCGTGGTGCTCGAGGCCGACGGCAAGCTCATGGACGGCACCGATGTTGCTGTCGCCTGCCTGTTGGGCGCCGAGGAGTTTGGCTTTGCGACCATGCCGCTCATCTCCATGGGCTGCCTCATGCAGCGCGACTGCCAGCAGGATACCTGCCCGGCCGGCATCGCTACGCAAAACTGCCGCCTGCGTCGCGGCTTCCGCGGCAAGCCCGAGCACGTTGAGCACTTTATGCTCTTTGTTGCCGAGCAGCTGCGCGAGGTCATGGCGAGCCTGGGCTTCCGCACCGTCGACGAGATGGTCGGCCATCCCGAGTGCTTGCGCCAGATTGAGGTCCCGGGCAACCGCAAGGCCAACCTGCTCGATCTGTCGCCCGTGCTGGCGAGCGCGACCTGCGAGTTCGGTGCCCACATCCCGGGTGCCGACGGTCGTCACTTCCTGCCGCAGATGGCTGCGGACAGTGAGCTCGACAAGACGCTCGACTCCACGTTGTTTGTGCCCTATACGGCCGATGCCCGTGCGCACCTGCGTCCGATTCGCTTCCGCGCCGATATCGCCAACGTCAACCGCTGCGTGGGCACCATCTTGGGCAACGCGGTGACCAAGGCGCATCCCGAGGGCCTGCCCGCCGGCTCCATCACCATCGATTGCGATGGTTCGGCCGGTCAGAGCTTTGGCGCCTTTCTGCCGCGCGGCATTACGCTCAACGTGTGCGGCGACGCCAACGACTACTTTGGCAAGGGCCTTTCGGGCGGCGAGGTGTCGGTGCGCCCCAACCCGCATGCGACCTACAAGTTCGACGAGAACATCATCGTGGGCAACGTTGCGTTCTTTGGCGCTACGAGTGGCCGCGGCTTCATTAACGGCCTGGCCGGCCAGCGCTTTGGCGTACGCAACTCCGGTGCCACGGTGGTGGTCGAGGGCTGCGGCAACCATGGCTGCGAGTACATGACGGGCGGTCTGGCGCTCATCCTGGGCGAGGTCGGGCAGAACTTCGCCGCCGGCATGACGGGCGGCGTGGCTTACGTCTTTGACCAGTACGGCACGCTCGATGCCCGTGTGAACCACGAGAGCGTTGAGCTCAAGGCCCCGACGGCCGGCGAGCTGGCGCAGATTCGTGCGCTCATCCAGGAGCACGTGGACGCGACGCAGAGCCCTCGCGGCATTAAGCTGCTCTACAGCTTTGAGACGATGAGCAAGCACTTTGTGAAGGTCATTCCGACCGAGTACGAGCGCGTGCTGGCGATTGTCGCCGCCGCCGAGGCCGTCGGCAAGACGCATGAGCAGGCCGAGGAGCTGGCGTTTGACATCGTGACCGGTCGCGCCGACGCCGCCGATGTCGCTCGCTTTGATGCGGCGGGTTGGTCGAAGCAACAGAGCTGGCGGCGGGCACA
>CABRZY010000151.1 GCA_902475475.1 uncultured Collinsella sp. | reverse complement strand
TCAACAACTAGGGCGTTCGGCCCCGGGAGAGTGGGGACACCGGCTTAGGTTTCCTGCTCTACAGTCCTGCTCACGACGGAGGCCACATTAAGTGGCCTCCTGTTCGTGCGGAACTCGCGATAAACTTCATCAGTGCCCGCCCCACGGGAAACCTGCTAAAAAAGGAACAGGTTTATTTTGGTCAGTTTTATCTGGGAAGATGCTGCTGCGGCTATCTACAGATCTGTAATCTGACTACTGAATAGACTGTCTAACTAAATAGCGAGCGGCATTAACCAGCCCTTTTGCTTGCGCCCGGGAGGGACGCATATGAAGTTTATCGCGAGTTCCGCACGCAAAGGAAAGCACTTAATGTGCTTTCCGTCTTGCGCAGGACTGTAGAGCAGGAAACTTCATATGCGGCCCTCCCGGGCGCGAGCAAAAGGGCGACCCCTGTCCGGAGTCGCCCTTGTTGAGCTGCTTATGTGTAGCTGTTACTCGGCGTCGTGATGACGGCGGGGCTTGCGGCCTCCGTTGTCTCCGGGACGGCGCGGGCGGTCGCTGCGCTCGGAGCGCTCGCGACGCGGACGCTCACGACGCTGGAAGTGCTCGCCGTCGCCCTCGGAGGCACCCTCGGCGCGAGCCGGGGCCTCGGGCTTGTCCAGACGGTCGAGCGAGATCTTACCGCGATCGTCGACCTCGATAACGACGACCTTGACCTCGTCGCCCACGTTGAGGACATCCTCGACCTTCTCCACGCGACCCTTGGCGACGCGGGAGATGTGCAGCAGGCCGTCCTTGCCGGGCAGCAGGTTGACGAAGGCGCCGAAGGGCTGGATGGAGACCACGCGACCGGTGTACTCCTCGCCCGGCTCGGGAACCTTGATGATGAGCTTGATGCGCTCGACAGCCTGGTCGACGGACTCGCCGGTGCCGCCGACAAAGACGGTGCCGTCCTCCTGGATGTCGACCGAGGCGCCGGTCTCGTCCTGGATACCGCGGATGACCTTACCGCCGGAACCGATGACGTCGCGGATCTTGTCGGTCGGAACCTGGATGGAGACGATGCGCGGAGCGGTGCCGCGCGTGGTGTGGCGCGGCTCGGGGATCACATCGAGCATCTTCTGCAGGATGAAGGCGCGACCCTCCTTGGCCTGCTGCAGGGCGCGGGCCAAGATATCGAAGGTAAGACCGGTGGCCTTGTTATCCATCTGCAGGGCGGTGATGCCCTTGGTGGTGCCGGTGACCTTAAAGTCCATGTCGCCCAGGAAGTCCTCGAGACCCTGGATGTCGGACAGGACCACGGTCTTGCCCTCCTCCTGGATCAGGCCCATGGCGATACCGGAGACCGGGCGCTTAATGGGCACGCCGCCATCCATAAGGGCGAGCGTGGAACCGCAGGTCGAAGCCATCGAAGACGAACCGTTGGACTCCATGACCTCGGAGACGACGCGGATGGCGTAGGGGAACTCGTTCTCGTCGGGGAGCACCGGAAGCAGAGCGCGCTCGGCCAGGTTGCCATGGCCGATCTCGCGGCGCTTGGGGCTGCCCATGCGGCCGGTCTCGCCGGTGCAGAACGGCGGGAAGTTGTAGTGGTGCATGTAGCGCTTGCCCTCGGTGGGCTCGATGGTATCCAGACGCTGGCCCTCGTTGAGCATGCCGAGCGACAGGACGGAGAGCACCTGGGTCTGGCCGCGCTGGAACAGGCCGGAGCCATGAACGAGCGGCAGGTAGTTGTCCTTCACCATGATGGGGCGGATCTCGTCGGCAGCACGGCCGTCGACGCGCTCGCCAGTCTCGACGACCATGGTGCGCATGGCCTTCTTCTCGAGCTTCTTGAGCGCCACGGGGATCTCGCGCTCCCAAGCGGCCTGCTCCTCCTCGGTGAACTCGGCACGGATGGACTCCTTCAGAGCCTCGACCTTACCGATACGGGAGAGCTTGTCGGCGTCGCGCAGGGCAGCAGCCATCTCGTCGTAGTGGGCAAAGATGCGCTCCTGGACCTCCTCGACGGGCTGGTCGAGCGGGTACTCCTTCTTGACGATAGCGCCGTTGACCTGCTCCCACTCGGCGACGAACTCGTCCTGGGCCTGGCAGAAGGCAGCGAGAGCCTCCTGGCCAAACTTCATGGCGGCGAGCATGTCGTCCTCGGAGATCTCCTCGGCGCCGGCCTCGACCATCGAGATGAAATCGGCAGAGCCGCCCAGCTCCAGGTCCAGGTCGGAGTTCTCGCGCTCCTCATAGGTGGGGTTGACGATAAACTCGCCGGTCTCCACGTTACGGCCGATGCGCACGCAGGCAAGCGGACCCTCGAAGGGCACGCCGCCGAGCGTCATGGCCAGAGAGGCGCCCATGACGTTGATGACGTCGAAGGGGTTGACCTGGTCGGCGACGAGCGAGGTAGCGACGATGTGCACCTCGTTGCGGAAGCCGTCCGGGAAGCTCGGGCGGATCGGGCGGTCGATCATACGAGCCGTGAGCGTGGCCTTCTCGCTGGGACGGCCCTCACGCTTGAGGTAGCCACCCGGGATGCGGCCGGCGGCGTACATCTTCTCGTTGAAGTCGACGGTCAGCGGGAAGAAGTCGTAGTTCTTGCGCTCCTTGGAGACGACCACGGTGTCGAGCATCGTGGTGTCGCCCTGCTTGACCAGACAGGCGCCGGTGGCCTGCTTGGCAAGCTCGCCCGACTCAAAGGTGTAGGTCTTGCCGTACAGCTCAAAGGTCTTGGATACGAGTGTCATTGTTCTCCTTTACCCCACAGGCCCCTTGCCTGCGGGCTTCTCATGTGACGCGGGCCCCCTGCCCCCACCACGCTTCAGAGCGTGATTGTTCACGCCCTTACACAAAAAGAGCGCCCCGCTGCGCAGGACGCTCTTAGCATGTACAAATCCTTACTGGATGTTGTCGCGGATGCCCAGAGCCTTGATCAGCTCACGGTACTCGACGATGTCGTTCTTCTTGATATAGGAGAGAAGACGACGACGGCGGCCGACGAGCATAAGCAGACCACGACGGGTGTGGAAGTCCTTCTGGTGGGACTTCATGTGCTCGGTCAGCTCCTTGATGCGCTCGGACAGGATGGCAACCTGAACCTTGGGGTTACCGGTGTCGACCGGGGTGTTACCGAACTGGGCAGTCAGCTCCGCCTTGCGCTCTTTGGAAACAGTCATTGTTTCACCTTTCGTTTTACGTCGCCCGCGGGCGACTCGATTCGCCTCGGACTGGGAAGCCGCCGGTGGAGCGAGCAACCAAGGTCGAGGTACCAACAGGTCGGTATGTTACCACAAGCAGCCTGTGCCTGCGCATCATCACCGACCCAACATGAATTCCATCGCACGGAGTCGCTGATCGGTATGCGTTGCCGCCCAGACATGCGAAAGCCCAAGCAAAAACGCCGCAGTATGCGGGTCGATCTTTTGATCCATAAGCTCGTCGAAGGTCATGCCCATAAGGGCGCGCAGCCAGGCGACCTCGCCGGTCGACACCAGTTCGGCACCGGGAACGCTCGACGCGCACGACCCGCACATGAGCCCGCCGGCCTGGGGCGAAAAATACGACAGCATAGGGTCGCCACACGAAACACAGGCAGAAAAATCGGGGCGATACCCGATATGCGACAGCAGCTTAAAGACAAAGGCGGCTACCAGGAGGTCCATGTGTGCCGTATCGAGGCCGCCACCCACAAGTCCCAAGGCGCGCGAGGAAATGGCAAAGGTAAACGGATCCTCGGCATCCTCAAACGAACATACGCGCGCGACCTCGGCGATCGCACTCGCCGCACAGGTCACCTCATAATCGGGGGCGGCGCCAAGGGGGGCCTCCAACAACTCGGCCTGCGACACAATGTCGAGCGAGCGTCCGTGCGCGAGCAGCATATCAACCGTACAGAACAGCTCGCAGCGCGCCGCCAAGCGACCGCCAGGCTTGCGCGCGCCCTTTGCCACGGCACGCACCTGGCGGCCTCGCTCGTCAAGCATCGTCAAGATCAGATCGGTTTCCTTGAGCTTGGTCTTGTCGAGGACGAGCACTTTCGTGCGATATGTGCGAGATCCTGCCATATGCGTTCGAAAGGCTATTCTTCGGCGTTATACCCAAAGCGACGGATCTGGGCCTCATCGTCACGCCAGCCGGCCTTGACCTTCACATCCAGCTCCAAGAAGACCTGGGTGCCAAAGATGCGCTCAAGATCGCGACGGGCATCGATACCGATATGCTTGATCATCTCTCCGCCCTTGCCGATGATGATACCCTTTTGACCCTCGCGCTCGACGTAAATAGTGGCGTGCGCGCGCAGCACCTTCTTGGTCTGCTCGAGCGCATCGCAGATCACGCCAACGGAGTGCGGGATCTC
>CABRZY010000150.1 GCA_902475475.1 uncultured Collinsella sp. | reverse complement strand
CCGACATCGCAGAACCCCCGCCGATGCCGTCGTGCGGAATCTTGCCCACAAGCTCCTTAATGATGTCCATGGCCTGCGTAACCTCAGCGCAACGCACCTGGCAGCGGGCATAGCAGTCGCCGTCGGTAGCAACGATGGGCTCAAACGCAGCCAGATCCGCATAGGCGCCGTCACCGAGCATGCGCACATCGTAGTCCACGCCCGAAGCGCGACCGAACGGGCCGACCATCGAAAGCTCCAGCGCGTCTTTCTTGCTAATCATGCCCACGCCATGCAGGCGCTCGCCGCAGCTGTTGTCGTCCAAAAACGTATGCACCAGGGCCTCGTAGTCAGGACGCATGGCATCGAGCGTCTGGACAATGCCCGCCAGCTCGGAGTCCTCGATATCGTGCTTAAGGCCGCCGATCTCGTTAATCGACAGAATCACGCGCCCGCCGCAAGTGCTCTCAAAAATCTTGAGTATCTGCTCGCGCAGGGTCCATGACCGATAGAACAGCGCCTCGAAGCCAAAGGCGTCGGCGAGCAGACCCAGCCACAGCAGATGCGAGTGAATGCGCGAAAGCTCGTGCAGAATGGTGCGGATATACTGCACGCGACCAGGCACCTCGATGCCGAGCATGCGCTCGCAGGCGCTGGCATAGCCGCAGCTGTGGCCCACGGCGCAGATGCCGCAGATGCGCTCGGCGATGTAGCCAAACTGATGCATGTCGCGCTTTTCGGTGAGCTTCTCGAGCCCGCGGTGCACAAAGCCGATCTGAGGAATTGCCTCGATGACGCGGTCATCCTCGATCACCAGGTCCAGATGAAGCGGCTCGGGCAGCACCGGGTGCTGCGGGCCAAACGGAATAACGGAGCGATGCGCCATGGACCTTACGCCTCCTTTTTCTGCTTGTCGCGGGCGGCCTTGGCGGCAAGCGCCGCGCGGACCTTGGCCGCTTTTTCGGGATCCATGGCGGCGAGCTTTGCCTCCATCTCGGCAGCCTTGAGCGCGGCCTTGGCAGCGGCCTCATCGTGCTGAGCATCGGAGCCGGCAGCCGCAGCGGGCTGAGCGACGGCAGCGCCCGCAGCATCGCCAGCGCCCTCCCCCGCAGCGGCCGTGGCAGTAGCAGCCTTCTCGGCCGCGGCCTTGCGCGCCTTGGCCTCGGCAGCGGCACGGACCTTCATGGCTTTCTCGCGCGCGGCCTTCACCTCGGGCGTGATAACGCTCATGGGCTCGGCAGTCGAGACCTGGTAGAAAAAGCCCTTAAAGTCAATCTGCATATCGGTGATGGCAAGACCAAACAGGTCGTGCGCTTCGTTTTCAAACGGGAATACTGCCGGATAGTACGAGCTGATGGACGGAATCTCCTGGTACTGGTCGATGCCCTCGACTACCAGGTTCTCAATCGCATAGTTTCCGTCCTGCGCAATATGCTCCTGAGCGACACGAACGTTGCTACCAGGTCTCGACTGCCGAGCCGAGCCGTCGTCGACGTTGCGCTCGGCGTGCATTTGCACAAAGCGCGCGCCGACGCCCTTGAGCGCCTGGACATGCGACAGGAGCTCGTCGATCCCGACGGTAGTATAGATAGCCTTTTGCATTACTCGGCCTCCTTTGCAGAGGTGGGCTTCTCAGCAGGCGCGTCGCCAGCGGCGGGCTCCCCGGCAGGCACGTCACCGGCATCATCAGTCCCGGCCACCGCAGCCACAAACCCGTCCTCGCCCAGCTCAACGCCACCGTCCCAGGTAGCGGCACCACCCACGGTGAGCGGGTCACCGCCGGCGCGCATCACGGCCTCCTTCTGGTCCAGGATGTCGCACGCCTCCACGATGGCATCGATCACGGTCTCGGGGCGAATGGCGCACCCGGGCGCGTACACGTCCACGGGAATCGCGCGGTCCACGCCACCGATCACGTTGTAGGCGTCGCGGAACACGCCACCCGAACACGCGCAGATGCCGCACGCCACCACGCACTTGGGCTCGAGCATCTGGTTGTAGATCTGGCGCACGACAGGCAGGTTCTGGGCATTGACCGACCCCGTCACCAAAAAGATATCCGCATGCTTGGGGTTGCCGGTGTTGACCACGCCAAAGCGCTCCGCATCGAACAGCGGCGTGAGCGAGGCCAGCACCTCGATATCGCATCCGTTGCAGCTCGAGCCGTCGTAATGAATAACCCACGGCGAGCGCGACATTTTATGATCCATGGATGCCGCCTCCTAAATAAACACGTCGACGAGGATGGGCATAAGGTTGAGTAGGCCAAACACCAGCGCCACGCCCCATCCGAGCTTAAAGCAGCTGCGCCAGGTGCTACGGGCGAAGATGTTGTCGATCAGCACCTCGACAAAATACGTCGCGGCCATCACGACCAGGGCGACCACCCAGCTCACCGGGTTGTCCCAAACAAAGAACATGCCCACCCACATCAAAAACAGCACGGTCTCACACCAGTGCATGAGGGTCATCTTGGCCAGCGTGCCGCCGCTCATCTCGGTGGCGACGCCCTGGACGATCTCCTGATGCGCGTGATGCGAGTACGAAAGATCGAACGGCGACTTGCGCAGCTTGATGGTAAGCACCGCAAGCAGCGCGAGAAAAATGGGCGCGCTGTACACGATGATGGGGGCCGACTGCCCCGTCACGGCGATGGAATCAAAGCTATCGGTGGCAAGATACAGGCCCACACTCATCAGCAGAACGGCGGGCTCGTAGCTCATAACCTGCAGCAGCTCGCGGTCGGCGCCGACCTGGGCAAACGGGCTTTGCGTCGAGGCGGACGCCAGCACCACAAAGATCGCGGCGAGCGTCACCATAAAAGCGCACAACAGCGTGTTAGAGCCCGACACAAAGATGCCGCCGCCCACCACGGTAAAGATGAGCGCGCACGCCATATAGGTATCGTCCATGGTGTTTACGCTGGCGGGGGCCTTGCGCAGCAGCTTGGCAACGTCGTAGAACGGTTGCAGCAGGCGCGGACCCACACGGCCCTGCATGCGGGCCGAAAGCTTGCGGTCAACGCCGTCGATCAGGCCGCCCACAAGCGGCGCAATCAGGGCAAACGCCACGGTGCCTATAAAGATGCCCACGACGCCCGAACCTTCAAAATACTTGCCGCGCAGCACCGAGGGCGCGCTCATGGCAAGTCGCTCGGGCCCAATCCACGCGCAACACAGCAGCGCAAACAAGATAATGCTGCAGCACACGACGCTACCCACGGGGCTAATACGCTTCTCGCCAAGGGCGTCCTCCGAGTACCAATTGCGCTTTTCGGCCTTTACCTCGTGTCCCATCGAGCCGCGGAAATGGCGGTAATTGTCGGTTCCCACGCCCGAAAGATATACGTTTACATGCGGTTTGTTGCTCACACGAAATGAAGTCAGCAGCACCACGGCGATAAAAGCCACGATAACCACCATCAGATACATGGCGTCCTTGCCAATAACGTACGGCACGCGGCCAAACACCATGGCCAAGTAGGGCGACACCAGACCGCTCGAGATAACCGGGAACGCCACGCAGCACAGAATCAGCAGCGCGGCGATGGTATTGAGGGCCATCCATTCGGTCTTATGGACATTGACCTCAACGTTTTGAGCCGTGGGGTCGACGCCCGAAAGCTTGGCCAGCCACTTACCCCAAAAGAAGAACGTTGCGGCCGAGCCAAAGGCAAGCACCATGATCATGAGCACGTTGCCGGTCTGCGCGAACGCCACCAGGGCGCCCCACTTGGACACGAGCATGCCAAACGGCGCCACAAACATGCCCATGATGCCCAGCATCATCAGGCGCGTCAGGTGCGGCATGCGGCTGAACATACCGTCCATATCCTCGATGTTGCGGCTGCCGATATGGTGCTCGGCCGTGCCCACGCACAGGAACAGCAGCGACTTGGCTACCGTGTGGAACAGGATTAGGAAGATGGCCGCCCATACGGCCTCGGGTGCGCCGACACCCAAGCAGGCACTGATGAGGCCCAAGTTGGAAATGGTGGAGTACGCCAGCACGCGTTTGGCGTTGCTCTGCGAGATGGCCATGAGGGCAGCGAGCAAAAACGTGATGGCACCCACACTCGTGACCATAAAGCCGGTCACGGGATAGATGGCATAGAGCGGGCTGAGCTTGACCATCAGGAACACGCCGGCCTTGACCATGGTGGACGAGTGCAGCAGGGCGCTCGTGGGCGTGGGGGCAACCATGGCACCGAGCAGCCAAGTGTGGAACGGCATCTGTGCGGCCTTGGTGAGCGCGGCGAGCGACAGCAGGATGACCGGCATCACCAGCAGCGCGGATTGCGCGGTTCCGGCGCCGGAAAGCTCGATCATGCCCGAGATGGTCAGCGGCATGCCGTTCACGTGCAGGTACATGAGTCCGGCCAAAAACGCGATGCCGCCCAGCATGTTGAGGATGATCTGGGTAAAGGCGTTTTTAATGGCCTCGG
>CABRZY010000149.1 GCA_902475475.1 uncultured Collinsella sp. | reverse complement strand
GGTGCCGCCGATCTGTACCGCGGCGTCACTCGCCCTGGGCACGCAGTATGAGGCCAACGTCATCGCCAGCGTTCCCGATATGACGCCCAAAACGGTCGTTATCGTTGTTATCAGCGCCGTTTTCTTCGGTCTGACGGCACGCCTCTTTGCCTGGTCGGTTCGAACCGTCAAGAGCCTGTACGGTCGCTTTATCACCAATTACCTCGTTCGCGCACTTATAGGCGCACTCGTGGTTTTGGCCGCGTATGCCCTCCTCGACGCCTGGGACTACGCCGGCCTTTCCACATGGCTTTCCGGCGCCGGATTTGCCGGCAACACCACCCTGGCGGACGCAGCCATCAAATTGGTCGTCACAGCGCTTACCCTGGGCGCGGGCTTCCAAGGCGGCGAGGTCACGCCCCTGTTTGGCATCGGTGCGGCGCTCGGCGGCTGGATCGGTTGCCTCGTCGGAATCGATCCCAGCTTTCTGGCGGCTCTCGGCATGCTCGGTGTGTTCTGCGCCGGCCTTAACGTGCCCATCACCACCTGTATGATGGCCATCGACCTGTTCCACGGCACGGCAGCCGGGTTCTTTGTCATCGTGGCCTTTATCAGCTACCTAACCGCCGGTCACCGCGGCGTGTACCCCGCCCAGCGCATCATCTCACCCAAGCGCCGTTCGCTTATTGTGGATGAGGGCGGTACGGTAGCGGATGCTATCGAGCGCCACAACGACCTGATAGAGTAGACATAAGTATTCGACGTGCAGCCACAATCGGGGGCAATTCGACCTGAGCGCGACCGCACCGTCACGTCATACGCCGGGAGTCGCCCCATGCACGCAACTGATTTTGGCCGCACGCTCATCATCGCCAACCCAGCCGCCCAGTCGGGTGCGGCGCACGAAGTTGCCGAGCGCCTGCAACGCTTTTTGGACATGACTGCACGCGCATCCCAGTTTGACTTGGTGCTAACCGAGCGCATGGGACACGCCAAGGAGCTGGCCGCACAGGCCCAGGGCTATCGCACCGTTATCGCCCTTGGCGGCGACGGCGTGATTCACGAGGTCGTCAACGGGCTTATGACGCAAGAGGAGGACACCCGCCCCGCTCTTGCCATCCTACCCGTGGGCTCTGGCAACGATTTTGCCCAAACGCTCGGCATCGACGATTTCTCCGGTAAGGATTTTGGCGCGCTGCTCACCTGTGAGCTGCAGCGTCAGGACATCGGGCGGATTCGCTCATGGAACCCCGCAAGAGGCAGCGGCGAGGCTACCGTTGAGTACTACGACCAGACGCTTTCGGTCGGCATCGATGCCGCCATCGGCCTTGGCACCACCGAGCTGCGCAAAAAGACCGGCTTGACGGGCGCGCCGCTCTAAGCGCGTGAGGGCGATTATCATGGCGATTCAGCTGGGTCCTACCTATGGCTCGGGCTATCGCATCTGCCCCGATGCCGACCCCTGCGACGGCGTACTCGACGTCTGCTACGCCTGCGGCCCCGTTCCGCGTGCGGTCGCGCTTCCCATGTTCCTTTCGGCCAAAGATGGCCACCATACCAAGTTGCCGCCGGTTCGCATGCGCCGCTGCCGCCATGTCGAGCTCACCTTTGAGGAGCAATTGCCATGATGATCCCTTTGAGGAGCCCGACTACCCCATCCAGGCCGACGGCGAGCCCGTTGTCGCCTCGCGCATCGAGGTCGACATCCTTGCCGGCGTCCTCCACGTCTGGCATCCCACCCGCTAACCCCACCTAAGTTGCGGTGAAATAGGGACTGTTTATGTAGCTAAAGCCGCAAAACAGTCCCTATTTCACCGCAACTTATGAGGAGATCATTCGTCGCTGCCCGGTTTGCGACGGTTGGCCTTTTTAATGGCGTTGAAGTGCTTGTCGTTGAGCCTGCGCTGGCGCGATCGCTGTGGCACTTTGGTCTTGACGCGACGGCGTGGCGGCCGGCCACGACGCTCAAGCTCTGCCCTCAGCTTACGCAAACAGCTCGCACGATTCTGAAACTGACTACGGCTCTCGCGCGCCGTCACGACAATCCCCGTGGGCCCATGTTTCATGCGCACCGCAGAGTCCGTCGTGTTCACGCCCTGCCCACCCGGACCCGTCGCGCGAAACACCTGTACCTCGCAATCGCGCGCCAGCTCCTCAACCGACATCTCGGCAAAGCGCGCATACTCGCGCCAGCCCATCTTGTTCTCGTCCATATCAGCACCTCCCCTCATACAAAAAATGTGACAAAGGGACAATCCCTTTGTCACATCGCATACCAATCGCTTGTGTTGCGCGCTTAGGCGAAGGTGATCTCGCCGGTATCGCAGTCCATATCGGCGATACGGGCTAGGCTTTCAACGCGGAAGCCGCGCTCGCGGAGCTTATCGCCACCGCCCTGGAAGCCCTTCTCAACGGCAATGCCAATGCCGGCAACTTCGGCACCCGCAGCCTCACAGATCTTGATAAGACCCTCGAGCGCGCAGCCGTTGGCCAGGAAGTCGTCGATGATCAGGACCTTATCGCCCTCGGACAGGAAGCGCTTGCCGACGATGACCGGGTACTCCTTCTGCTTGGTAAAGGAGTAGATGGTCGTGGCATACTGCTCGCCGTCGAGGTTGATGGACTGTGCCTTCTTGGCAAAGACCACCGGCACGCCGCCAAAATGCTGGGCTGCAATGCAAGCCATGCCAATGCCCGAAGCCTCGATCGTCAGGATCTTGTTGATCTCGACACCCTCGAACAGACGGGCCCACTCGGCACCCATGTGGTCAAACAGCTCAACGTCGCACTGGTGGTTGAGGAAGGCATCAACCTTAAGGACGTTACCGGCCTTTACGATGCCGTCATGGCGAATACGATCCTCAAGCTCCTGCATGGCGCAACCCCTTCTCGCGGCAACGATACCGCGCGATTAATAAACGTTGTTCGATAGTCTACCACGGACCGACCCCCGCCCGCTCCACAAGCCGCATCGCACCACAAACCAGTCTTTTTGGGACAACGCAAATCGTGGCAGACAGCCTCCCAACGCACTAATGGCGGGCGCGCATCCTCACCAAACGCACCATGGCGAGCGCAAAGCCCACGGCGGCCACAGCCATGAGCACGTAGAACACCGAGCGAAAGCCAAACAGGAACACATCCGGACGGCCTGCAACAAAACTGGTCACGGCCTCGCCCATCGCCACGCTCATCTGCCCATACAGGATATTCGACGCCACCGTAATGCCGAGTGCCATGCCGGCGTAGCGTGCCAAACTGCCCAAGCTGCCTGCAAAACCGAGCGCCTCGCGCGGGGCCGAACCCATATACAGCGAGTTGTTGGGGCTCTGGAAAATCGACGTGCCGCACGACATAAACGCGGCACAGCACACGATCACAGGGATAGAAGAGTGCTCGTCGAGCGTGCTTACCGCAAAGAGACCGCACACGTACACGCCCAGGCCGACCGCCGTGGGGCCCTCGCAGCCAACACGGTCCGAAACCGTTCCCGAAAGCGGGCCGATAAAGGCATTCACCATCGGCAGTGCCAAAAAGAGCAGTCCGGAAATATCGGAGCTAAAGCCATGGGCGTCCTGAAAATAGAACGGCAGAATAAACTCGGATGCGCCAATGCCAACGAACACGATGAGCATGCAGGCCAGGTTGATAGTGAAGGCCGCATTTGCAAAGCAGCGACGAGCGCCCTCGATCATGGACATGGGACGCTCGCCGGCCTCCGGCTTAACATGCGGCAGCGTATAGAGCCCCACGATAAACGAGATGACGCCAATGGGCAGGTTAATGAGAAAGATGCTCTCCCAGGGAAAGCTTGCCACCAGCATGCCACCGAGCACGGGGCCACACATCATGCCGAGGGCCACGAAGGTCGCGAGAATACCCATAGCACGACCGCGTTCACGCGCCGGAAACGACTCGGTGATGATACCCATGTTGTTGGCCATGGCCGCCGCGCAACCGACGCCCTGAACAATACGTGCCAGAATAAGAACCTCGAGCGAGGCCGAAAGGCCACAAAGCAGCGAGCCAACCGTAAAGACGATGACGCCCAGCTGGAACACATTCACCTTGCCGCGCACGTCGCCCAGACGGCCAAACGGCAACATAGCCACGCAAGTCGCAAGCAGATACACCGAGCTTACCAGCTGAATGCGATCGAGGCCCACGCCCAGCTCCTTTTGCATCACGGGCAGCGCCACGGTCACGACGGTCGAATCCAGACACACCATAAACGTCATGATGAGCACGGTAAACAGAATCGCCCACTTGTTCTTGCCATGGGTGTCGCCCTCTAGGGCAAGGTGCTCGCGGCGCAGCTGCTCTGCAGTTTTCTCCATATCCATCCTTTCGAGTGGCCCAACGCAAAAAACGGGGCCCCAATCGCCTGCAAACAGCCGCGATTGGGGTCCCGCCTACGGAATCGGAACGAAAGGTCGCCGAAGCTTTCTGCCAGCATCGGC
>CABRZY010000148.1 GCA_902475475.1 uncultured Collinsella sp. | reverse complement strand
CCGTCTACGGCATTTCATCCGATTCGCGCTATTGGAAAGACCTCAACGTCGGCGATGGGCGCGTCGTCTTTGGCGGTGGTCTGCTCGATAAGTTTGGCTGGAGCGAGGGTCAGAAGGTCACGCTCAGCGACAAGTACGAGGGTGAGCATTATTCCCTTGAGTACGCGGGCAAGGACTGCGCCTGGGGCTCCAAGTCGGACATGAATATCTATATGAGTATCGACGACTTTAATGAGCTGTTCGACAACGACGCCGCCTACTTTAACGGCTATGTGAGCAACGAGAAGCTCGACCTCGACGCACGTTACTTTGCCGGCGACACCACGCCCGACGACATGCGCGCCGTGGGAGACCAGTTCATTGGCATGATGAGCAAAATGATCGGCATGATGGTCGGGCTCGCGGTGTTTATCTTCCTACTGTTTATGTACCTGCTGACCAAGGCTGTGATCGATCACAGCGCCCGCTCGATTAGCTACATGAAAGTCTTTGGCTATCGCGATAGCGAGATCTCGCATCTGTACATCCGATCGATCACGCTGTGCGTGGCGGCGTCGCTCGTGCTGAGCCTGCCGGTCATCATTGGCTCGCTCACGGCCATCTTCCGCATGATGTTGCTCGCCTACAACGGCAATATCGAGATCTATGTGCCCTGGTGGTCCATGACGGCGTGCGCAGAAATTGGCTTTGCGACCTACCTGGTCGTGGCGCTGCTGCACACGCGCTCCATCAAGCGCGTCAGCCTGGCCGAGGCCCTCAAAGTCCAAGAGTAGTCATTGGGGACGTTCTTAAACGACCAGTCATCGGGGACAGTCTTTGCCGATTCGCCGGCTCGCCGGCCGTGCTGGCAAGGACTGTCCCTAACTGCCGGCAGAAAAGGAACGTCCCTAGCTGCCAGGTGGCGAGGCACTCATTTAAGTCTGTCCCCAATGAGTACCCAATGACTGGGCGCCGTGCTTGACATTAACCCCGCTTCAACGGGTACCATCTCCTATGTCTGTAACGCCATATAGACCGAGGGGATAGATCTATGACCGCAACTGCACCCGCAGCACCCGCTAAGGTGTACTTTACGAACCTGCGCACGCATGCTCGCGAGAGCCAGCTCGACAAGCTCAAGCGCCTCATCCGTCACGCCGGTATCGAGCAGATTGACTTTGAGAACAAGTTCGTCGCCATCAAGATTCACTTTGGCGAGCTGGGCAACCTGAGCTTTTTGCGCCCCAACTACGCCCGCGCCGTCGCGGATGTCGTGAAGGAGCTGGGCGGCAAGCCCTTCCTCACCGACTGCAACACGCTTTATGTCGGTAGCCGCAAAAACGCGCTCGAGCACATCGACACCGCCTACCAGAACGGCTTTACCCCGTATGCCACGGGTTGCCAGATCATCATCGCCGACGGCCTCAAGGGCACCGACGAGGCGCTCATCCCGGTCGAGGGCGGCGAGTATGTGCGCGAGGCCAAGATCGGCCAGGCACTCATGGATGCCGATATCGTGATCAGCCTCACCCACTTTAAGGGCCACGAGCAGGCCGGCTTTGGCGGCGCCATGAAGAACCTGGGTATGGGAGGCGGCAGCCGTGCCGGCAAGATGGAGCAGCATGCCGCCGGCAAGCCGAACGTCGCGACCGGGCACTGCGTTGGCTGCCATGCCTGCGAAAAGATCTGCGCGCACAACGCTATCTCGTTCGACGACACCCGCGAGCGCGAGCTTGCCAACGGCAACACCAGCACGGTGCACGTGGCTGCCATCGACCACGATCGCTGCGTGGGCTGCGGCCGCTGCATCGGCGTGTGCAACCAGGACGCCATCAAGCCCGGCTATGAGGCCGCGGCCGACGTGCTCAACTGCAAGATTGCCGAGTACACCAAGGCCGTCGTCGACGGCCGCCCGAGCTTCCATATCTCGCTTGCCATGGATATCAGCCCCAACTGCGATTGCCATCCCGAAAACGACACGCCTATCGTCAACGATATCGGCATGTTCGCGAGCTTCGACCCGGTCGCCATCGACCAGGCCTGCGCCGATGCCGTCATGGCATCCGAGCCGCTGCCCAACACCGAGCTCACCGATAGCGCGGCCAAGATGGAGCACAACCACGAGCATCTGGAGGGCGAACAGGCCAAGGACCCCTTCTGCATCACGCATCCCGACACCGACTGGCGCGCGTGCATCGCGCATGCCGAGAAGATCGGCTTGGGCACGAGCAAGTACGAGCTCATCGAGGTTAAATAGCGTCGTCCTATTGGACAAAGAACGCGATTTTGTTGCGTAACTCAATCAAAAACCGCCTGTGAGCACGGTGCTCGCAGGCGGTTTTTCGGAAGTATGCGGCAAATTCTGAGACTGCCGAGCACACGACGTTTTTTGGCAACAAAACCCCTGATAAATTGTTGGTAAAACTGCGGTCCGGTTGGCAGTTCCGGATTTTGCCGCATACTTCCGAAAATAGGGGGTTAGATAAATCCCCAGACGCCGCTTTTTCCCTAAAAATTCCTATCGAGGAAGTCGTCGACCGTATTCCAGTAGAGCTTGGGGTCAACTTGCGCACTCTTGGCGTGGGTGGCGCCATGGATGGTGAGCTTTTGCTTGACCTTGCTGGCGCACGCGTCGTAGTTTTGGTCGAGCATGTCGTACGGCACAAAGGTGTCTTGGTCGCCGTGGATAAACAGCATGGGAACCGTCGCGTGTTTGAGTTGCTCCACACTGCTCGCCTTATGAAAGTCGTAGCCCGCGCGCACGTTGCACACCAAGTTTGCTACATCGAGCAAGGGAAAGCTGGGCAGGCCGAACACATCCTTGAGCTGCAGGGAAAACTCGTCCCAAACGCTCGTATAACCGCAGTCCTCGATAATGCATTTAACGTTTGCGGGCAGAGATTCCCCCGCGACGTTCATGGCGGTTGCCGCACCCATCGACTCGCCAAAGACCAGGATGCGCGCCTCGGGGTCAGCCTGAACGATTCGCTCGATCCATGCGACGATGTCGAGGCGCTCGGGCCAGCCCATGCCGATATAGTCGCCGCCGGAGCGCTCGTGGGCGCGGGCGGCGGGTGCGAGTACGTTCATGCCGCGGTCGTGGAATCGTTTGGCGTATCGGGCCATACCGATGGGCTCGTTGGTATATCCATGCAGGCAGACGGCGTAGTCGTGCGTGCTCTCCGGTGCAGCAAAATACCAAGCGGCGAGCTCGGTTCCGTCATCTGCGGTGAGGCTGCTGCTCTCGCGATTCTCTTTAAACCACGCCCGCGCCTCGGTTTCTTCGGCATCCGGCTGCTCACCTTTTTTGTCGTCTTTGCCATCCTGCATCATCTTCATGGTGTACGGCGCTTGGGGGTTCAGGGCAAAGTCAAACAAAAAGTTGCCGGCAAATCCGAGCAACGTAACAGCGAGCGCCAGCGCAACAATGCCGGCTATCTTGAGCTTTCGATGGGAACGTGTGTTTTGAGACATAAGAAGCTATCCTATAAGATGTTAATACATCAACATTTAAAACAAGCGCATTATGGATGTTCGACGTTGATGCGTCAACAAGCAAAGAATGGGTAAACAAAGGGCCACATATGGTGCAAATTTCGCACGTACCCAGACGCTTTGATATAGTGTTGAGAACTATTTACATTGGAGGATGTAACCGGCATGTCCGATTCGAGCGACAGTTCCAAGCCGCGACCTGGGGCCGCGGCCGTTCCGCACTACACGGTGGGCGAGGAGATCATGAACTCCGTCACCCATGGTGTCGGTTGCCTGCTGGGCATCGCAGGCCTTGTGCTCCTGATCGTATTTGCCGCTCTTCGCGGTGGCGGTCCGGCGCATATGGCCGCGGCAATCGTCTACGGCGCCAGCATTATTCTCGAATACCTTGCCTCCACGCTCTACCATGCGATTCAGCCCGCGGGCGCCAAGCGCGTGTTCCGCATCATCGACCACAGCTGCATCTACCTGCTCATAGCTGGCAGCTATACGCCGTTTTGCCTCATCACGCTGGCAAACGACGGTGGCCCCGTGCTGTTTTTTGCCGTATGGGCCATCGCCATCATCGGCATCGCCCTCGAGTGCTTTCTGCGCGAGCGCCAGCCGCATTGGGTAAGCGGCCTGGTCTATCTGCTGATGGGCTGGCTCGTCGTCTTTAGGCTGCCCGAGCTCGTGTCGCTGCTCAACCCCGTGGCACTTGCCCTGCTCGCTGTCGGCGGCGTGTGCTACACCGTGGGCGTGCCGTTCTACATCGCTAAAAATGTGCGCTACCTGCACAGTGTGTTTCACCTGTGGGTGCTCGCCGGCAGTATCTTCCAGTTCATGGCGGTGATCCTCTTCGTAATCTAGCGATCGCGTCTGTGCCCGCGGACCTATCCAAGCGGCCGCCGGGCGCAACTGCCCTATCCGTCACCTACGCTTACTACCTAACGTCCCGAATCTTGGAGGTTCGAGAAACTCCCGATGGACATAACCATCTCCCTT
>CABRZY010000147.1 GCA_902475475.1 uncultured Collinsella sp. | reverse complement strand
CGTCATGTAGACCGAGGTGCTCTCGGCGCTGCTTGCCGATCCGTTTGCTGTGGGCGTGCTGCCCGAGCCCTTCAAGACCGCTGCCATTGCAAAGAGCGGAGGCAAGCTGTCGGCGCCGGTAAGCCTGACCGATGTGTGGGATGAGCTGGCGGGTGACACGGGTTCGCGCCTGCTGATGGGTGTGACCGTGGTGCGCCGCGCGTTTGCCGAGGAACATCTCGAGGCCGTGGCGGAGTTCTTGAACTGCCATGCGGCGAGCGTTAAGGCCGTCAATGCGGCGCCGGCAGACTGGGCGCAGGCCGTGGTCGATGCTGGCATCGTGGACAACGCCAAGATTGCCGAGAAGGCGATTCCCGGGTGCATGCTTGTGTGCCAGACGGGCAAGGATATGAAGGCGGCACTTAGTGGGTATCTGCAGGTGCTGGCCGACGCGGACGCGAGCGCCGTGGGTGGTAAACTTCCGGCTGACGATTTCTACTACATGGAGTAGCCCGTGCGTGTGTTTGCTCGACAAATGACAGAGCGTATGAAGGCGGTGGCGGCAGCAGGTGCCGTCGCCGCCTTTTGGCTTGCCGTGTGGGTCTTCGCGGCGGCGCTGGTGGCGCAGCCACTGATCTTGCCGGGGCCGGGTGCTGTTGCCTTGGCGCTGCTGCGCCTGGTGTGCGATGGCGGTACCTGGGCGATTTTGGCGGGCTCGGGCGCGCGGATATTGGGCGGGCTGGCGCTTGCCGCGGTGTGTGGTGGCGTGCTGGCCGGGATTTCGTCACGTTCGCGTGCGTTTGCCCGCCTGGTGGCGCCGGCGCTGTCGTTTGTCAAGGCGACGCCGGTTGCCTGCGTGGTGGTCCTGCTGCTCATTTGGCTGGGATCGGCGCGCGTGAGCATCGCCGCGGTCTTTTTGATGGCGCTGCCGGGCGTGTATTTTTCGCTGGCCGAGGGCTTGGCACAGGTGAATAAACCGCTGGAGCAGATGTTCCGTCTGCATGGCGTGCGCGGCTGGCGCCTGTTTTGCGCCCATACCTGGCGCGAAGTCCTGCCGTTTGTGCTTTCGTGCGCCCGCGCCGTGATCGGCATGAGCTGGAAGGCCGGCGTGGCAGCCGAGCTGATCGGCATGGCGGTGGGCACCGTGGGTGAGCGCATCTATCAGGCAAAGCTTTTGATTGAGACGGCTGATTTGCTGGCGTGGACCGTGCTGGTCGTTGCCGCCTCGTGGGCGTGCGAGCGCGTGCTGGTGTGGCTGCTGCGGGTTTCGGGACCCGTGGCGTGGCACGCGGCCGTGCGGGCGCATGGGCATGGACTGCGCGGGCGTGCGGGGGCTGCGAGCGATGGCACTGCAGCGGAGCTTGCGCTTGCCGTGGGCGATCGTGCGCCCTGGGCGCCGGCGCTGGACGGTCTGGTGCTCAACGTGCCTGCGGGTGGGCGCACCTGTGTGATGGGGGCCTCGGGTGTGGGCAAGTCGACACTGCTTTCGTTGACAGCGGGGGAGTGCGCGCCGTGCTCGATGGTGTTTCAGGATGCACGCTTGGCCGAGTCCGCCTCGGCGCTGGATAACGTGCTGGTGTGCGCCGATGCGCGTGTGGATGCTTCGAGCGCCGCGGCATTGCTGCGCCTGCTGGTGCCGGGAATCGATGTGCATGCTCGCGTGGCCAAGCTTTCGGGCGGGCAGCGCCGTCGCGTCGAGATCGCCCGCGCCCTGCTGCGCCCGGGCGGCGCCGTCATTCTGGATGAGCCCTTTACCGGTTTAGATACCGCTGCGCGCGACGCATGCGCCGAAGCTGTGCTCGACCTGCTCGACGGCCGCATGCTCCTGCTTGCCACGCACGATGCCGCCGACGCTCAGGCCCTCGATATCTCGGATATCATCACGCTCTAAAAACTAACTCAGCAACAAAATGATCCATTTTCCTCCGTCCCCACGGGGTCTGGTGTGGTATTCTATCTACGGGGTAATACTTAGGAATACCAAGTAATACCAAGTAATACCAACGCCGCAGAAACAAACTCCGGATGCGGGCCAATCGGGTTGCCTTCACAGCCCGTCGCCCAGCCGCGTGGCCCGCATCCATCCGCACCACCGTCGTTTCAAAAAGGAAGCGCCATGGCAGAACACATGACCCCGGTTGTCGCGAAGGTCTTGCCCGAGGAAAAGGCGGCCTTCGCGGCGGCAACCCAACTCGTAGGTACCACGCCGT
This sequence comes from uncultured Collinsella sp., assembly GCA_902475475.1. Classification (GTDB taxonomy): domain Bacteria; phylum Actinomycetota; class Coriobacteriia; order Coriobacteriales; family Coriobacteriaceae; genus Collinsella. Next base: position 2,270 of record CABRZY010000147.1, on the reverse strand, counting down.
CCAACGCCATCCGCATGTTCATCGCCGCCTTCAATCGCTGCGGCACCTTTCCGTTCGACATCTCGCCCAACGGGGCCTTTGGCACTGCGCCTGATTCTCATCAATAAGTGATCCGTTTTCCTCCGTCCCCATGGGATCAGCTCTCTGCCGAGTTGTGGTAGAACTAGGGAACGGTTTTGAGGAGGTTGGCATGCTCAATGCGATGATTTGGGCGCTTGCCTGTTTTGGTGCTGTTGCTGCCGATATAGCCCTGAGCGTGGTTCTGTTTTCAGCTCTCGATGCCGTGTCGGCGCTGACGGGTTTCCCGATCGACAATCTCGATATCCAATGGTTCCAGGCTGCCGCTCAGACGGCGTCATTTTTGATGGCGCTGCTGTGGTGGCGTTATCTGTGGCCCCGCTCCTTCATGGCGCGCCGGCAAGGCGAGCGCCCGCTCGGTGGGGGAGCAAGCGCGGCATGGAAGCGCATTGCCTGCGTTGTCGTGATCGGCCTATCCATGCAGGTGGTCATTAGCTACCTATGCGACGGCGTGCTGTCGCTGCTGCCCGAGGTCGCGGCAGACTATAGCGATCTCGTCGAGGAGACGGGCATGGGCGATACCAGCCTTCTTGCGGTCTTGACCACAGTGCTCGGCGCTCCGTTTTGCGAAGAGCTCCTGGTGCGCGGCATCATCTTTGAGTTTTCGCTGCGTGCGTTTAATCCACAGTGCCGTTCGCTCTGGAAGCGCCGGCGCCGCGCGAACGCGCAGGACGGCGCCATAGTGCCCTGGGCGGCCCCGAGTACCTGGGGAGTCGCCGCGGCAATCGTGCTGCAGGCGGCGGTCTTCGGCTTTATGCACATGAACTGGGTGCAGGGCTGCTACGCGGGCGCTGCCGGCCTCATTTTTGGTTGGGTGTTCGTGACCACTGGAAAGCTCCGCTACACGATCCTGCTGCACTTTGCCTTTAATGCCGGGTCGTATCTCATGACGTTGCTCTGGTTTGTGAACACACCGTTCGACGTGGCAATTGCGGTCGCTATCGCCGGTGTCATCCTCGTTGAGGCAATGCGCTCGCTGCGCCACGCGTGTGGGATGGACGCAGCGAGCGCACCGCTGCGCTAGTTGCGACGTCCGCCTCCGTTGGCGCCCTGACGCCCCTGTGCCGCGCGATTGCGACCGGCAGTGTTCTGCGCGCGGGACATACCGCCGTATCCCTTGCTGCCCTTAGGCCCCTTGCCGGCACCACCAGCGCCGCCGTAGGCCTTGCCGCCCTTCTTGCCGGTGCCATGCCCGCCGCCGGCAGATGTCTCGCCCGGGCGTGGCGGCACGGGGCGAATCAGGCAATGCTTGGTGTAGCCGATCAGATCGCGACGGCCGGCCTTTTCCAGTGCCTCGCGCACGAGCTTGTAGTTCTCGGGCTTGCGGTACTGGATGAGCGCGCGTTGCATGGCCTTCTCGTGCGGGTCGCGCGCCACATAGATCGGTTTCATGGTGCGCGGGTCCACGCCGGTGTAGTACATGCACGTCGACATGGTGGACGGTGTGGGGTAGAAGTCCTGCACCTGCTCGGGCATGTAGCCCATGTCGCGCACGGCTTCGGCAAGATCCACGGCTTCCTTCATGGTTGAACCGGGGTGGCTCGAGATCAGATACGGCACCACGTACTGCTTGAGTCCGTATTCGCGATTCAAGCGTTCAAATTTACGGCAGAATGCGTCGTAGACAGCTCGGCTCGGCTTGCCCATCACGGACAGTACCGCGTCGCTCACGTGCTCGGGCGCTACACGCAGCTGGCCCGAGACATGGTGTTCCAGCAGCTCGCGCAAAAACTCGTCCGAGGCATCGGCCATGGTGTAGTCAAAGCGGATGCCGCTGCGCACGAAGACCTTTTTGACGCCCGGCAGCTGGCGTAGGTCGCGCAGCAGCTGCGTGTAGCCGGTCTCGTCGACCACCATGTTCTTGCACACGCTCGGCCACAGGCAGCGCTTGTTCTTGCACACGCCGTGCTTGAGCTGCTTGTCGCAGGCGGGGCGGCTAAAGTTGGCCGTCGGTCCGCCCACGTCGTTGATATAGCCCTTAAACTCGGGATCGCGCGTGAGCAGCTCGGCCTCGCGCATGATCGAGTCGTGGCTGCGCATCTGCAACACGCGGCCCTGGTGGAAGGTGAGGGCGCAAAACGAGCACTCACCAAAACAGCCGCGGTTGGAGCTAATAGAAAACTTGATCTCGGCAAAGGCCGGCACGCCGCCCGCTGCGTCGTAATCGGGATGCCAATCGCGTGCGTAGGGGA
>CABRZY010000146.1 GCA_902475475.1 uncultured Collinsella sp. | reverse complement strand
AGAGGTATTAGAAATGTTCGAGAAGAGTGTCGAGGAGCTCACCGAGCTCGGCGCCCAGATCACCACGGCCGAGATTGCTCAGCAGCCCGAGCTTTGGCGTGATACGCTCAACATCTATCGCGAGAACAAGGAGGCCATCGAGGCCTTCCTGGCCGAGGCTCGCGCTATGGGCGAGGGCCGTCTGTCCGTTGTCTTCACCGGTGCCGGTACGTCCGACTACGTTGGCGATACCTGCGCCCCGTACCTGCGTCACGCTGGCAACACTGATCTCTACGACTTTAAGCCCATCGCCACGACCGACATCGTGAGCGCCCCGCGCGACTTCCTGCGCGCCGAGGATCCCACGCTCGTGGTTTCCTTTGCCCGCTCTGGCAACAGCCCCGAGAGCCTTGCCGCCGTTGCCGTTGCCAAGGAGCTCGTCCACAACGTCAAGTTCCTCAACATCACTTGCGCTCCCGAGGGCAAGCTCGCCGTCGAGTCTGCCGATGATCCCAACGCGCTGACGCTGCTCATTCCGCGCGCCAACGACAAGGGCTTCGCCATGACCGGTTCTTATTCCTGCATGACCCTGCTCTCCACCCTTATTTTCGACACTGCCTCTGACGAGCAGAAGGCCGAGTGGGTCGAGACGATTGCCAAGATGGGCGAGGAGGTCATCTCCCGTGAGCCCGAGATCGCCGATTACCTGGCTGGCGACTTCAACCGCGTGACCTACTTGGGTTCTGGCTCCTTCGGTGGCCTTGCCCAGGAGAGCCAGCTCAAGATCCTTGAGCTCGCTCACGGTCTGGTCGCTACTTCCTACGACACCTCCATGGGCTATCGTCACGGACCTAAGTCCTTCGTCGACGATAAGACGCTCGTCTTCGTGTTCGTCAATAACGACGCCTACACCCGTCAGTACGACATCGACATCCTCAACGAGATCGGTGGCGACGAGATCGCTCAGCACACCATCGCCGTTCAGCAGGAAGGTGCCACCGTCTACGAGGGCGAGTCCTTCACCTTTAAGGGCTACGAGGCACTTCCCGAGGGCTACCTTGCTCTGCCGTTCGTGATGTTTGCCCAGGTTATCAGCCTGCTCAACTCCGTGCGCGTGGGCAACACGCCCGACACGCCGAGCCCCACTGGCACGGTCAACCGCGTGGTTAAGGGCGTGACGATTCACCCCTTCACCGCTTAATCGCGTGTCGTACTGACGGGTGCCCCCTGTAAGGGCGCCCGTCCGCTCATAACGGCGGGCGGGCGCTTTTTGTTTTACGTGAGCTGGGTATAAGCATCACCACAGTCAACTGCTTTAGAAGCGAGGAGTGCATATGAGCACGTACGCAATTAAGGCTGACAAGTTCTTCTTGCCGGCAGGCCCGCAACTGGGCGGCTATCTTATGGTCGAGGATGGCGTCTTTGGCGCCTGGCAGGCCGACGAGCCCTCTTGCGAGATTAAGGACTACACGGGATCGTGGATCGCACCGGGTATGGTCGATACTCACATCCATGGCTTCTACAACCACTCAACTACCGATAACGATCCCGAGGGCATCGATATCAGCTCGACCGAGCTCGCCCGTCGCGGTACCACCAGCTGGCTGCCCACGACGTTCACCGATGGCGTCGAGCAGATCAAGGACGCCTGCGCTGCCATCGCTCAGGCGGACGAGGGTCGCGGCCCCGACTTCTGCGGTGCCCGCATTCAGGGCATCTACCTGGAGGGCCCCTTCTTTACCATGAAGCACGTGGGCGCGCAGAACCCCGCTTACCTCATCGATCCCTCCGAGGAGGTCTTCGATCAGTGGCAGGAGGCTGCGGGCGGTCGCATCGTTAAGAGCGCCATGGCCGCCGAGCGCGACGGTGCCGCTGCTTATGCGGCTGCTCTGAACGCCAAGGGTGTGGTGACCAGCATCGGTCACTCCGACGCCACCTACGATGAGTGCATCGCCGCCATCAACGCCGGTGCCAGCTGCTTTACGCATACCTATAACGGTCAGCGCGGGCTGCATCACCGTGAGCCCGGTGTCGTGGGCGCTGCCATGTCCACGCCCGAGACCTACGCCGAGATCATCTGTGACGGCAAGCACGTTAACCCTGCCGCCATCAAGGCGCTGCTGCAGGCAAAGGGCTGGCAACACACGGTGCTCATCACTGACTGCCTGGGCTGCGGCGGCATGCCCGAGGGCAGCTACACCAGTGGTGGCATGGACGTCATCATGAAGGACAACCTGTGCTGGCTCGCCGACGGCAAGAGCATTGCTGGCTCGGTGCTCACGCTTGCCCAGGGCGTCAAGAACATCGTCGACTGGGGCATCGCCAGCGCCGATATCGCCATTCGCATGGCAACCGAGGTGCCGGCACGCTCCGCGCACATCGAGGATAAGTGCGGCAGCATCATGCCGGGTCGCGACGCCGACTTTGCCGTGTTCGACCATGAGCTTACCCTCGTCGAGACGTATGTTGGCGGCCAGAGCGTCGGCAACGCCTTTACCGAGTAACGATAGAAAAAGACGGCGGGCCCGAATCTGCTCGGACCCGCCGTATGGGTTAAACGCTCAAAAGCACCTTCACAGTTACAGCTTGTTAGCGATCTTCTTTGCCGTGCGCTTAACGCCGGCCACCAGGCCTCCTGCAGGATGCTCCTTCTCGTATGCTAGGCGCTTCTCGCGCTTGGCGTACTCTTCGACGATGATGTCGCCATACTCGTCTTCGATCTTGTCGAAGAAGTCGACGGCGCCCTTAATTTCCTCAGCGGTCGGGTGCCCCTTTTGGACACCGCCGGCGAGTTTGAACGGCCCCCACGTATCAAAGCCGGGGCAGCCGTAGACACCCATAAAGATGGCCTGCCTCATGCGGCAGATGCCATCGATATCCTTGCCGTACCACTTGTTTTTGCCACCGTAGGTCATAAGGCCAAACACCTTGTCCTGCGGCTGCAGCACGTTCGTGAGCACTCGTGCCATGTCCTTGTCGATCTCGGAGTAATAGATGCCCGTGGCGACACCGATCAGATGATATTCGTGCAGGTTGGGATACTCGTTTTTACCGAGTGCCTTGACGTCGAGGGTATCGATCTCGGGGTGTGCCTCGACGATGGCGTCCACGAGCTTTTTCGTATTGCCGTGATGGCGCGAGGCGTAGAGGATGATGGTTCGCATAAGAAGGCCTTTCAGCTGTAATTGCATCAATGTCTGTATGGTACCCCGTTACATGGCTGGGATACCGGACGCATCGATGAACGTGCGGGTTTGTCCTTTGGTTAGGGCCGAGACGGGTACTTGCGAGCAAAAAGCAGTTGTTCGAAAGGATGGGCAATGGAATACGCTCTCTCCAACGATTCGATTTCTATTAAGGTGTCCACGGCTGGTGGTTCGTTTACCTCGATCGAGGCCGGAGGTCGCGAGTATCTGTGGCAGGGCGATCCCGCCGTGTGGTCCGGCCAGGCACCGATTTGCTTCCCGATTTGCGGAGGCTTGCGCGATAACAACGCCATGACGTTTGCCGGGCATCATGTAAAGCTCGCTCGCCATGGGTTTGCGCGCAAACAGGAGTGGAAGCTGCTGAGCCAGAGCGAGAACGAGCTGGCAATGTGCCTGGCTTCGGAGGATAACGCCGCGCTGCTGAGCGATTATCCGTATCCGTTTAAGCTTGTCGCCCGCTATACGCTCGAGGACGCTGCCGTGCGCGTTTCCTACGAGGTCACCAACGAGGGCACCGAGGACATGCCGTTCTTTATCGGCGGTCATCCCGGCTTTAGGTGTCCGCTCGATGAGGGCGAGGCCTATACGGACTACGAGCTGCGCTTTGAGAAGGACGAGGCTGCTGAGCTTTGCACTGCCGTCCCCTCGACTGGCTTGATCGACGTGACCAATCGCTCCAAGAACCCCATGGTGGGAAAGACGCTGCCTCTGTCACATGAGCTCTTCGATTTTGCGGAGACCATCTTTGACGTGCTCGAGAGCCGTCAGGTCACGCTTTCCAAAAAGGGCGAGGACAAGGGCGTCCGCCTGAGCTTTGAGGGCTTCCCATATCTCATTGTGTGGAGCAAGCCCGAGGGCGATTTTGTGGCGGTTGAGCCTTGGGGCGGTCTCTCGACCTGCTCCGATGAGGACGACGTGCTTGAGCATAAGCGCGGCTGCCTTGTCGCCAAGCCCAAGGAGACCGTCGTTCGCTCGTTCACGATTGAGATTCTGTAATTCCGTTTTGTCGACTCGTATCGCGAGGCACAAGGAGCCTGCGAGATAAGGAGCTAAAAATGATCCTCACCGTTACGATGAACCCGTCTGTCGATACGCGCTATCAGCTCGATGAGCTCATTATCGACGACGTTAACCGTGTGACGCCCGAAAAGACCGCTGGCGGCAAGGGCCTCAACGTGGCCCGTGTGCTGGGCCAGCTGGGCGACGACGTTGTGGCAACCGGTCTGCTCGGCGGCCACATGGGCGCCTACATGGCTGAGCTCATGGACGCCAACGGTATTAACAACGACTTTGTGCCCATCAAGGGCGAGACTCGAATTTGCCTCAACATTCTCCACGCCGGCAA
>CABRZY010000145.1 GCA_902475475.1 uncultured Collinsella sp. | reverse complement strand
CGTTCGACGTCCCCGATGGCGCCGCGCCCGCCGAGGCCGAAGACGGCGCTCGCCCCAACCGTCGCCAGCACAAGCGCAACGACGAGCGCAATGAGCGCAAGGACGAGCGCAACAACGACCGTCGCAACCGCCAGCGCGATCGCAAACAGCGCAACAAGGAGCGCAACGCCGCCCCCACCGAGCCCACGCTTTCGCGTGAGGAGCTCGCTGCCATGAAGGTCGCCGAACTGCGCGAGAAGGCCAAAGAGTTCGAGATCGAGACGACCGGCAAGAAGAAAGCCGAGCTCGTCGAGGAGATCTACGTCACCGCCGCGAAGGCCGAGGGCTTCCGCGACATCAAGGGCATCCTGCAGATTCGTCCGGACAGCTCCGGTATCATCCATGCCCACGGTTACATGAAGTCCAACGACGACGCCTTCGTCCCCGCCTACCTCATCCGCTCCGCGCGTCTGCGCACGGGCGACGTCATCGAGGGCTCGCTTCGTCCTTCGCGCGGCGGCGACAAGCGCGCCGGCCTCGCCAAAATCACGACCGTCAACGGTCTAGACCCCGAGCAGATTCGCAACCGCCCCAAGTTCGGTGACCTCACCCCGGTCTATCCCAACGAGCCGCTGCGCATGGAGCATGGCAAGGACTCCATTACCGGTCGCGCCATCGACATCGTGTCGCCGATCGGCAAGGGTCAGCGTGGCCTGATCGTGTCCCCGCCCAAGGCCGGCAAGACCACGATCCTCAAGAAGATCTGCCAGTCTATCTCGATTAACAACCCCGAGGTGCACCTCATCTGCCTGCTCGTCGACGAGCGCCCCGAAGAGGTTACCGATATGCAGCGTTCCATCAAGGGCGAGGTTGTGGCGTCGACCTTCGATATGCCCGCCGACAACCACACTCGTGTGGCAGAGCTCGTCATCGAGCGCGCCAAGCGCATCGTGGAGCTGGGCGGCGATGTCGTGGTGGTGCTCGACTCCATCACGCGTCTTGCCCACGAGTGTGGTTGTCGGCGGCCCGCCTCAGGCCGCATCCTTTCGGGCGGCGTCGATTCGGCGGCCCTGTATCCGCCCAAGCGCTTTCTGGGCGCAGCCCGTAATATCGAGAACGGTGGCTCGCTCACCATCCTGGCCTCTGCCCTCATCGACACCGGTTCCAAGATGGACGAGGTCATCTTTGAGGAGTTCAAGGGCACCGGCAACATGGAGCTTAAGCTCGACCGCGACCTAGCCGATCGCCGCATCTTCCCGGCTATCGACCCCGTTGCCTCCGGTACGCGTAACGAGGACCTGTTGGTCGACGAGCAGATGCGTCCGTTTGTCTTTGGTCTACGTCGCATTCTTGCTGGCATGAACAACACCGAGCGCGCGGCCGCATCGTTTATCAAGGGTCTAAAGGGCACCAACACCAACCAGGAGTTCCTGGTGCGTTCGGCCAAAAAGCACAGCGACTACGAGCAGACGTTCTAGGTTGTCATCCACGCGCAGCGATAGTCATCAATGCGATAAAGGGTCGGGGCTTTGAGCCTCGGCCCTTTTCTATATCGCCGCTTCGCACTTATTTTTGACCATAAGACTTGCAAGCAGCAGGCTTCCCGTTTCAATCCGACATCGTCGCTTGCAATCGACAGGGCGGTTTCGCATAATAGCTTTTAAGCTTCGCGACGGAAAACGCAGATGAAACGAACCATATACCGTTGCTTTGGGGCATAGCCCCGCTTCATCTTCTCTCGCGCAGCCAACTGAATGATGCGATTTGGGTGCTGGAAGATGGGGAGAGCTCATGGCTTCTTCTGATGCAACACAACGAGCAGTCCTTGCCGGACTTTCGTGCGGGATCGGCCTTGCCGCTCCCGTGGTTATGTATGCCGCGACGCTGCCGTTTTCGTCTGTGAACGAGACGGTCGTGGCGGGTGCGGTTCCCTTCGCCGTGGGCGCGGTGGCGGGCGTGGGTATCTATGCCGCCTCGCTGGGTATCTCCGAGTACCGTGCGCAGCGTGAAGAGCGTCTGTTCCAGCCCGATGCCATGGGCGGTGCCGCCAATCTCAATCAGCATCAAAGCGAGTTCAAGACCGCCTCGATTCCAGCCCAGCAGCAGGATGCGACTCCTTACGCTGCGACTTCTGCTTCTCAGGCTCAGGCGGAGCAGTCTACCTCGGCATTCCTTTCCGGCCTGACTGGTGCGTTCCAGCGCCGTCACGCCGATGATGGTGTCCCTACCATCGCTCGAGCCGCAGATGCTATGGACGAGGACGAGGCTTGGTCCATGATCGACAGTATGCTCGACGACGATTCGCCGGTGAGCTGCGACCCTGCACACTCGCGCGACGTCTATCAAGTCGCCATCGACGAGCTCACCAACGGCGGGCAGACCGGCTCCTTCAATCGCGACGACATCGCCGCCGCGGCACGCGCCGTGTCTGGTTCCCAGGCCGCCCCTGCGGGCAGCACGGCGGCTTTCGTGGCACTCGTTGCCAACGCGGCAGCCAATAACGCCTACAACGCTACCTCGGCGGACGCGAACGCTTCTGCCGACAATTCGTACGTTGATGAAGCCATGGCCGCGGACGAGGAGGCCGTTGCCGCCCGCCGTGCCGCCGAAAGCTCGCTGTGGGGCGCTCCTGCCCAGCAGCAGGCGGCTGAGGCTGCGCCGTACAATGCAAACCTCGCCAGCATGCCTATCATCTCCGGTGCCGCGGACATCGATCTCGATGAGCCTGCGGCCATCACCGCATCGATTGATGTCCAAGATCGCATCGACACCGGCGACCTTCCGGACGCCTCGCTCGAGGTTGATGTTCCCATGGCCGATTACTCGGGCCACGAGGACATGTGGGCCGCCGCCACCGCGATTCTGGATGAGATTGACGAGCCTGCTCCTGTTGCAGCCCCCGCTCCCGTCGCTGCCCCTCAGCCTGCTGCCCCCGCCTATGTCGGTCGTCACAGCGCTGTGTTCCCCGAGGATACTGCCCGTATCTCGCGCGAGAGCATCGAGCGGGCCGAGGCTATTGCCGCCGGCATTATGGAAAACCGTCGTCACGAGCGCGTCAATCAGATCCTCGAGGAAGAGATCGAGCGCCTGCAGTCCTCTACCGCCAGGCGTACGGGCCGTGCTTATCTGAGCGTTATCGAGGGCGGTACCGCCAGCTTCGCGCCGCTCCGCGCGGAGGCATAACTTCTGCATGGTTAAGATCAATCGAAAATGGGCGGTCGTGACCTGCCTGATGGCGCTCTTGATCTGGGGCAATTCGCTGGTTCCCGGCTCGGGGTCGGGCTCGCTGAGCCTAACGGTCATGGAAACTATCCGCGGTTTCCTGCACGGCGTGGGACTTCCATATGAATGGGTGACCAACTTTGTTGTTCGCAAGTGCGCGCATTTTACCGAGTATATGGTGCTCGGCATCCTGGCAACGCACGCCTTTGATTTTGAGGGCCGGCGCACCTTTGACGTGCTGCTGCCCACGGCGGTGTTCCTGCTGCTGATTCCCTCGATCGACGAGACGATTCAGCTCTTTGTGCCGGGACGCGCCGGCATGATTACCGATGTGATGATCGACTGCTGTGGAGCGGCAACGGGCGTTGTGCTCCGATATCTCTTACGGTCGCTGATGTGCGCCAAAAAGGCCGCCTAGGACGTATTGTTTAGTCCTAGGCGGCCTTTTTTATTTGAGGGCTTATATGAAGCGTGGTGGCGTCGTTCCGTAGGTCGGATTTGCCGGGCGCGCCACGCCCTGTGGGTGCGTCTGCTACTGAAGCGCCTGTGCGCCCAGGGCCAGGCAACCCATGATGCCCTGCTTGCCCTCGAGGCTGTTGTTGACGATGTAGTTATCGATGTCGTTGACCTCGGGCGTGACGATATAGCCGTTGAGCATCTCGGCGCACTTTTTGCGCGCGAGCGGCACGATGGGGGCGTGGTCGGCCACGCCGCCGCCGATGATGATCTTTTGCGGCGCGTAGCACAGCGTGTAGGTCATGAGCGCCTGTGCCAGATAGCCGGCGAGCAGGTCCATGGCCTCCGGGTCATCGGCCATGTCTCCGGCGCTCTTGCCATCCCAGCGCTTTTTAACGCCGGGGCCGGCGATGAGGCCCTCGAGGCAGTTGTCGTGGAAGGGGCAGGCGCTATGCTCGCCGATGGTGTCGCGCGGGTCGCGCGTGACCAGGATGTGGCCGGCCTCGGGATGCATCATGCCGTGCACGAGCTTACCGCCCGAGAGCACGCCGGCGCCTACGCCGGTGCCGATGGTCAGATACACAACGTCAGTGAGGCCCTGGGCGCAACCAAAGGTGACCTCGCCCAGGCAGGCGACGTTGACGTCGGTGTCGTAGCCGCAGGGGATATTGAGCTCGTTTTGGATAGTGCCCAGCAGGTCAAAGTAGCGCCATGCCGTTTTGGGCGTCTCCAGGATCTTGCCGTATTGGGGCGAAGCGGGGTTGACTGCGGTGGGGCCAAATGCGCCGATGCCCAGCGCGGCGATGCCCTTGTCGGCAAACCACGCGTTGACGGCCTCAACGGTCTCCTGCGGGGTCGTGGTCGCGATCTGCTCACGTTCCGCGAGCCCGTCAACCATCTG
>CABRZY010000144.1 GCA_902475475.1 uncultured Collinsella sp. | reverse complement strand
GTTTAACAAGCATTTCGCAAATCTCGCTCGAACGGGCCTTGAGATAGCTGCCCTTGCCGTTCTCGGCGTCGAACTTAAGGCGCAGCGCAAGCTTCTCGGCGACCTCGGCGTCGATCTCGCCCTGGCCAAACTCGTACAGGCAACCGAGCATATCGCGATACTCAAGGTCGCCGTGGTAGCACTGGATGGCCTCGTCTAGGATGGGCCAAGCCTCGCGTGAACGCTCAGCACTCGTGGCGCCCCACACGCACAGCAGGCGGAAGGCGGCATAGCGCAGCGTGGAGGAAATCTCGTCGAACAGTGCGGTCTCGGCGCCCTCAAAGGCATCGCCCAGCTGCTCGGGGCAGGTGGTGGCGAGCGCCGTCAGGGCATCGAGGGCCTCCCAGCGGGTCTGAGCCTCGGGGCGGTCGAGCGCCTCGATCAGCGCGGGCACGCAGGGCACGACGCGCTGCGGATCGCGCTCGGCAAGCAGGTGCAGCACGCGGGCGGCAAACTGGCGGATACGGCGCGTGGGGCAGCCGAGCTCCTGGACCAGGCGGTCGACGGCGTTCTCGTTCTCCTCTGCCAGCTGGAGCTGTGCCAGCTCCTCGTCGGTGAGCTGTTCGTCTTTGTTTTCTGCCATAGTTACCTCTTTTTACTATTTCTTAGCGTGCTTGTCAGCACCCTTGCTGTCATCGGTGACCGAGATGAGCTGTCGGTCGGCCGCGCCATTGCGACGCGCACGGCGGCGCTCCTCGGCATCGCCCGCGTCGGCGGCGGCGCGGTGAGCCTTGTTGACGTTAAAGACCTCGTCGTGTTTGCGCCACGGACCGACGGACTCGCCAAAGCTCATCTTAAGGCCGGCGATAAAGCCGCCGAGCCAGCCGATCGGCGCAAACTGCACCAGCGGGAACAGCGAGAACACCCAGGTCAGCAGGATGACTGCCGCCGCTCCCGCAAAGTTGGCAATCCAGTAGTCGCGCTTGGTGATGACGCGCTTTTCGCACGCCCACTGGCCGCACAAAAAGCCGATGTAGATCGCGAAGAGAAAGAGCACCAGCGCAAGCACCACGAACGTCCAGCTCATGGGCGCTACTCCCCGTGATGGTGGCCGCAGCAGCACTCGTGGCCATCATCATGGCCGTGGCCGCCGCAGCACTCGTGGTCCTCGCCATGGTGGTGGCCGCAACCGCACTCATGGTCGTCGCCGTGCTCGCCGCAACCGCAGCCGTCCTCGTGAGCACCGTGCTCTTCGGGACGATACTGCGACCAGTCCAGACCGGCGGCGATGGCGTCGGCCTCCTCCTTATAGAGGACCGTGATGGCCTGGGTGCCCAGCTTGGCACCACCGATGGCATCGAGCATGTCGTAGAGCGTAAAGGCCACGTCGGCGCCGGGCAGCGCAAGCTCGCGATCGTCGGCATAGGCGAGCGCCAAGCGCAGGTCCTTGATGAAGTGCTCGACCATAAAGCCGGGCTTGTAGTCGCCGTCGAGCGCCTTGGGCGCCAGGCTCTCCATGGCGCCGGACTTGCCGGTACCGCCCAGGATCATCTGGCGGGTCTTCTCCAGATCAAGGCCGCTCAGCTCGGCAAATGCCATGGCGTCTGCCATGCCGACCATGCAGGCGCCCAGCGACACCTGGTTGGCGAGCTTGGCAGCCTGGCCCTTGCCGGCGCCGTCGAAGCAGCAGATGTTGGCCGCAAAGGTGGCAAGGATGTCGCGGACCGGCGCGATGTCGTTCTCGGTAGCGCCCACGATAGCCGTGAGCGTACCGGCGATAGCGCCCGACTCGCCGCCGGTGACGGGGCAGTCAAACGCCATGCGACCAGAAACCTGGGCGGCCTCGGCAATGTCACGGGCAAGCTCGGGCGAGCTCGTGGTGAGGTCGATCAGGACCGCGCCGGGCTTAGTGCACGCGAGCAGGCCGTCGCCCGCCAGGTAGAGTTCCTCGACCTCGGAGGGATAGCCCACCATGGTAAAGACGACATCGGCGTTCGCCGCGGCATCGGCCGGCGTATCTGCCCAGACGGCGCCGCGCTCGATAAGCGCCGCCGCCTTGGACTTGGTGCGGTTGTTGACCGTGACGGGATAGCCGGCGTCCAGAATGTGGCCGGCGATGGGGGCACCCATGATTCCGGTGCCGATGAATGCGACGGAGAGCTTGTTTGCCATGAAACCTTTCCTTTTGGGTTGGGTGTTGTTACCAGGTTGAATACTCGGTGCCAGCGTTTGGGCTGTGAGTCGAGGGCGATTACGGACGCAGCGCTTGCCTACTGACCGCGCACGCGGCGGGCGATACGGTCGGAAAGCGACGCCTTGTCGGCGCGGTTCTTACCCCAAAACGCGCAGCCCACCATGCCGGGGCCCACGTGCGAGCCGATGGTGGGACCCACGGAGCCGCGAATGATCGTGACGTCGGCGCAACCCTCCTCCTTGCGGATGGCGGCTTCGAGCCAGTCACCATCCTTTTCGGCATCGGCCGTCATGATGGCGATGGGCATGGTGCGATCGGGCACGTAGTTCTCGCGGAACGACTTGAGGATGGACTTGAGCGCCTTCTTGCGGCCGCGGTTGACGCCGATCAGCGACAGCGAGCCGGCCAGGTCGTAGGAGAGCTCGGGCTTGACGTCGAGCTTTGCCGTGAGCTGCGCCGCCGCGGGAGGAATGCGGCCGCCGGCAGCCAGTGCGTCGAAGCTCTCGAGCGTAAAGTAGCCGTGCACGTAGGTCTTTGCCTCGTTTGCCCAATCGACCAGCTGCTTGGCGGTCAGTCCCGCCGAACGCTGGCGCACGGCCTCGAGCGCCAAGAGCGCACCGGTCGCGCAGGGCAGAGCGTTGTCGACCACGTAGAGCTCAAAGTTGGGATACTCGGCGCGCACGACATCTGCCGCCTGGCACGCGGAGTTGTAGCTCGACGACAGCGCCGAGGTAAAGCACAGGTAGACCGTGGGCGTGCCCTCTTTGGCGCACTCGGTAAAAAACTCGATATAGCGACCGAGCGACACAGCCGAGGTGGACACGCGGGCACCGGCGCGCATGCGGTCGTAGAACTCCTTAGGGCTCATGCTCGACCAGATGTCGTCTGTGCGCTCCTCGCCATCGATAATGAAAGGGAAACCCAGGATATCGACATCAAGGTTCGCGGCGACCTCGGGGCTAAAGTCGCAGCAGGTATCGACGACGATGCGGCAACGGTTCGAATGACCGGCGGATGCGGCCTTGTCCATCAAAGCGACTCCTTACGTAAAAAGGCGGCCACCCGCATGGGATGGCCGCCAACCGTTAACTCATGCAAGTTAACGTATTTTACTCGTCAAGTGTTTCGATGCGGGGCTTGATGATGCCATATCCACCATTCTTACGGTGATACACCACATTGATGAGACCGGTCGTCGCGTTCTCGAACACGTAGAAGTCGTGGCCCAGCAAATCGGTCTGCACCAGCGCCTGCTCCTCGGTCATCGGGGTGACATCGATGACCTTCTCGCGGACGAGCAGGTCGTCGTCCTCCTCGGGCAGCAGCAGGTCGGCCAGATCCTCAACGCGCTCGACCGGCGCGACATCCGCGGCACTGGCACCACCCTGGCGGTTGTCCACGACCTTGGTCTTGAACTTGCGCAGCTGGCGGGTGACCTTATCGGCGGAGAGGTCGATGGCAGCATACATATCTGCGCCGTGCTCGGCAACGCGAATCACCGAACCGCGGGCACGAGCCGTGACCTCGACGATTGCCGGGTTGGGGTTCGAGGGGTTCTTCTCATAACGAAGCACGACGTCGACTGTCATGGGCTCGATGTCGAAAACCTTGAGCGCCTCGCCGATTTTCTCATCCACATGCGCACGCAGAGCATCGGTTACCGTCGTCTTGCGTCCAGAAACCTTGATATCCATACGTGGCTCCAATCTGCCTCGGGGACTTACTGTACTGGCTATGTACCCATTGCCGTGCATTTAATCACGCGATTTCCCAAAGACCCGAATAACGACTGCTTGATACCGCATACCGAAGTCTCGCACTTTTCCGTGGCAAAGTGCGCTATAGGAGGGCGTCGGCAAAGCTAGTTTTTTTCCTGGAAATCAGCTTTTACCTGCCGTTTTTACCAAAATAGAAAAGCCGGGCTCCCTTATTGGGGAGACCCGGCCATGCGTGTTGAAACCGTGAAGAAGCGCCTTGTTCAGCGTGTGGCAGGCGCCACCCCTACCAATAACTAGCTATTGAGCTTGTTGATGTCATCGTCGGTGATGGTGCCCTCCTGGCTAGACGACGGGCCGTCGCTGTTGTTATCAGAGGCGTCGTCATCGGAGGACTCGGTCTCGTTGGACGTGGAGTCGGATGCCTGCACATTGGCCCCCGAAACGGTCTTGGCGGTAAGGTCATAGGGCATCTGTCCGTACCAGACGCAGTGGACTGCCTCGAGCGTGCCATCGACCGTGATGCCATCGAGGGCATCGCTCACGGCACGGCACAGCTCATCATTAGAGCTAAGACCTGCGACGCCAAGCGTGGAGGGCGCCTCGAGCGTACCGACATAGGAGATCTGGCTCATCAGACGCGCGAGGTAGCCACCAGCCGTGGAATCACAGATCACGTAATCGACC
>CABRZY010000143.1 GCA_902475475.1 uncultured Collinsella sp. | reverse complement strand
GACCTTGCTGACACCCCTTTCGTGAATCGTTGCCTTGGGTGGGTGGGTTAGCGCTGGGCTGCGTCCTCGAGGAGGGCGTCCCAGATGGCAAGCGCCGCGGCTGCTTCGGCTACGGGGACGGCGCGCGGGACGATGCAGGGGTCGTGGCGGCCGTGGACCGAAAGCTCGGCATTTTCCATAGCGTCCATGTCCACGGTCTGCTGCTCGCGGCCGATGGATGGCGTCGGCTTTACGGCCATGCGCCACATGACGGGCGCGCCGGTGGAGATGCCGCCCAAGATGCCGCCGGCGTTATTGGACTCGACCACTACCTCACCGGTCTCGGCGTCGATGCGATACGGATCGTTGTTCTCGTTGCCGCGCATGGCGGCTACGGCAAAGCCCATGCCAAACTCCACGCCCTTTACGGCGGGAATACCAAACGCGATGTGCGCGATGCGGTTCTCGATACCGTCGAACATGGGGTCGCCGATACCCGCAGGCAGACCGTAGATGCCGCACTCCACGATGCCACCGATGCTGTCGAGCTCGTCGCGCGCGGCCAGAATCTCCTCGCGCATGCGGCCGGCAGCAGCGGCGTCAATGCAGGGCAGGTCATTTGTAAGGATCGCCTTGCGGTCAGCCTCGCGATAGACCATATCATCCATGGGCAGGTCGGAGATGCCACCGATCTGCGCGACGTGCGCCATGACCTTGATGCCACGGGCCTCGAGTGCCTGCAGCGCAATACCGCCGGCGATGCACAGGGGGGCCGTCAGGCGGCCGGAGAAGTGCCCGCCGCCGGCGACATCGTGCATGTTGTGGTACTTCACACGCGCCGGGTAATCGGCATGTCCCGGACGGGGCTTGCGGCGCAGCTCGGAATAGTCCTTGGAGCGCGTGTTGGTGTTCTCAATGATCGCTGCGATGGGTGCGCCGGTGGTGTGTCCATCGACCACGCCGGCGATGATGTGTGCGGCGTCGGCCTCGCGGCGCTTGGTTGCGGTCTCGTCGCGACCGGGGGCGCGACGATCCAAAAAGGCCTGTAGCTGCTCCTGGTCAACGGCAATGCCAGCGGGTATGCCATCAAGCGAGCAGCCGATGGCGGGGGAGTGCGACTGGCCGAAGATGCTCAGGTGCAATACGTTGCCAAAGGTCGAGGACATGCTATTCCTCCTCGAGCGTGACTTTGCCGCCCAGCAGACGGTAGTGGTCAAAGAAATCGGGATAGGACTTGTTGACAGCCTCGGCGCCGTGGATCACAACTTCGCCGGTGGCACGGCTCGCGGCGATAGCGGCCATCATGGCGATACGATGGTCGTTGTGCGAATCGACCTCGCCGCCGGTAAAGGCATCGACACCCTTGATGATGAGGTCGTCGCCGGCAATGCGCACCTGTGCGCCCAGCGCGGTGAGCTGGCGGGTGGTGGTGACCAAGCGATCGGATTCCTTGATGCGCAGGCGGGCGCAGTCGCGGATGAACGTGCGGCCCTGCGCCAGCGATGCCACGGCAGAGATAACGGGCACCAGGTCGGGAATGTCGTGGGCGCTCATCTCGAAGCCGGCGAGTTTGTCGGACTGCACGGTGGCGGCGTTAGTGGAGCGCACGATGCGGGCACCAAAGCGCGAAAGCGCGGCGAGCACGTTGCGGTCGCCCTGCGCGGAGCTCAGCGACACGCCTTCCACGGTGATGGGGTCGGAGCCGATGGCGCCGGCGCACAGCCAAAAGGCCGCATTGGACCAATCGCCCTCGACGGCCACGCTGCCGGGCGTGCGGTACGAGCCACTGTTTACGCGGAAGTTTGTGACCTCGGGCTTGCCATTCTTGGCGGGGATACGCTCGACGTTGACCTCGACGCCGAAGGCCTTCATAGCCTGGATCGTCAGGTTGATGTAGGGGCGGCTCTCGATGAGCCCGGTCACCTGCACGCAGGAGGGCTGGGACAGCAGCGGGGCCGCCAGCAGCAGGCCCGAGATGTACTGCGAGCTCACATTGCCCGGCAGTACAAAGGTGCCCGGGCGCATGCGGCCGCTCGTCTTGAGCGGAAAGCCGCCCAGACCCTGCAGGTCGCAGCCGGCGGCGATGATCTCGTCCGAGAGCGGGGAGAGCGGGCGGGCGCCCAGACGGCCCTGGCCCACAAACGTAGCCTCTGCTCCCAGCGCGCAGGCGACGGGCAGCATAAAGCGGAGCGTGGAGCCGCTCTCGCCGCAGTCGAGCGTGCCGCCGGCAAGGGCCTTGAGCAGGCCAAATTCAACGCTTTTCATAGTGGGATGGACTTGGAAGCCATCCTCGACGGTCTCGATGCGGGCGCCGAGCGCCGTAAGGCAACGCACCGTGGCCTCGATGTCGGCGCAGGTGGTATTGCAGGTGACGTGCGTCTCACCGTTGGCGAGTGCGGCGCAGATGATCAGGCGGTGCGCCATCGACTTGGACGCGATGGCGGGAACGGTACCCTTGAGCGGGGACGGAGCGATGCGGGCTAGCATGCGGAAGCGTCTCCCTTCTGGCCGAGGCCCTCGGCAATTAGATCGTGGAAGGTGGAAAGCGGTGTGCGGTCGATGCTGCAACGGCCAATGCCGTGCGGAATCACCAGGTCGATCGTGTCACCGGTGCGTTTTTTGTCGTGCAGCGCCTCGGCAAAGACGGCATCGGCATCTAGGTCGCAGCGGGTCTTGAGGCCATGGCGGGCGCAGAGCTCCTCAATACGACCGGGCAGTGCAGCATCGCAAACGCCGTGCAGAGCCGCGGCGCGCGTGATGATGCCCATGCCGATCGACACGCAGTTGCCGTGTCCGAGCTCAAAGCGCTCGCAGGCCTCGACGGCGTGTCCGGTGCTGTGTCCAAAGTTGAGGAGCTTGCGCTGGTTGGTTTCGCGCTCGTCGGCGACGACCACGGCGCGCTTGATGTCGATATTGCGGGCGATGATGAGCGCTACGCGGGCCACATCGCGGTTGAGCAGCTCCAGCGTGAGCGGGGTCTTCTCCAGCTCGGCGAAAAGCTCCGGGTCGGCGATCACGGCGTGTTTGACAACCTCGCCGCAGCCGTCGGCGAACTGCTCGGGCGTGAGGGTGGCCAGGCACCCCACGTCGGCGATAACCACGCTCGGCTGCCAAAAGGCGCCGGCCAAGTTCTTGCCTGCAGCCAAGTCGATGGCGGTCTTGCCGCCCACCGACGAATCCACCATGGCGAGCAGGCTCGTCGGGATCTGCGCAAACTTGCAGCCGCGCATGTAGGTAGCGGCCACAAAGCCCGCCACGTCGCCCACGACGCCGCCGCCGAGTGCCACGATCACGTCGGAGCGCGAAAGCTCGTGCTCGGCCACAAACTCCAAAATTGCAACATAGGTTTCGGCGCGCTTATGGGCCTCGCCGGCCTCGAAGGTGCAGATGCTCACCTCGTAGCCTGACGCCTCCAGGCTCTGCTTAACGGGCATCTGGTAGAGCGGGCCCACGTTGGTGTCCGTCACGATGACGGCCTTGGTGCCGCCAGCAGTGGCGCGCACGAGCGGTCCCGCCTGCTCCAGCAAAAACGTGCCAACATGCACCTGGTAGGGGCGTGCAGTGTCGATATCGATGGTAATCGCCATAAGCTTCGGTCCTTTCGACCTGGCGTGATAGGTGGTCTAGTGGGAGGACTCGTCGTCGAGCGCGCGCTTGATGCGGTCTCCCTCGGCAAGGAGGTTCTCCAGATAGCGCTGGTCGTGGTCTTTGAGCGCTCGGCTGTAGGCTCCGAGTGCCTCGATCAGATGGTCAATCTCGAAGGCGAGCGCGTCGGCGTCGTCGATCATGAGTTCCGACCACATCTGGGGGTTGAGGTGCGCCACGCGGGTAAGGTCGCGGTAGCTACCGGCCGAAAACCCGTGGTGAACCTGGGCGGTCGGGCTTTTGACGTAGGCGTTTGAGACGACGTGTGCGAGCTGGCTCGTGAAGGCGATGACGCGGTCGTGCTCGGCGGCGCTGGTCACGCTGAACTTGCCAAAGCCCAAGGGGCGCACCATCTCGCGCACCTGGCCCAAAAGCTCCAGTTTGAGCGCATCGTCCACCGCGGGCGGCACGAGCACGAGTGGCGCGCCCTGGAACAGGTCGGCGCGGGAGTGCGCATAGCCCGAGTACTGCGTGCCCGCCATGGGGTGCGCGCCCACAAAGTAAAAGCCGTGCTCGCGGGCAAGCTCAAAGGCGCGCTCGCACACGATGCCCTTGACGCCCACCGTGTCGATCACCACGGGGCCCATGATGGCCTCGGTGTCGGTGGCGTCGGCGAGCGCCTGGGCGTGCGCCTCGAGCCACTCGATGCATGCCTCGGGATAGCAGGCAAGGACGATGATGTCGCATTCGCCGAGTGTCTTGTCGTTGAGCTCTCCGGCGACAGTGCCCATGCTGGCAGCCGTCATGACATCGTCATCGGGGTCCCGGGCCAGCACTCGGACGCCCGCCTGCGCATAGCCGCGGGCAAAACTGCCGCCGATGAGGCCAAGGCCGACGATGCCGGCACACTTGGGGCCGCCCTGGTTAACGCGCGCGTTTCTCGCCGTACCCATGGGCTACTCCATGGTCTCTTGGCAGACAACCTCGCGGATGGCTCGGATGCGGCGCATGGTGTCGTCGAACTGATCGGGGG
>CABRZY010000142.1 GCA_902475475.1 uncultured Collinsella sp. | reverse complement strand
ACGGTTAACGCCATTCTAACAAATATGCAATTCACCTGCGCAAATGCAAAGCATACGATAACCAGCGAAAACCACGTGGGTCGATTAATGGGAACGGCCCACCGGGAGGCACAAGAAGGGAAGTTCCTATGAGCAACTGGCTTAAGCTCGAGGGCGATGTCTGCGCCGTGACCGGCGCACTCGGCGGTATGGGCGTCGAGATTTGCCGCGAGTTCGCCCGCAACGGCGCCAACGTCGTCCTGCTCGATCTGGACGAGGAAAAGGTCAAGGCCGCAGCCGCCGACCTCGCCGCCGAGTTTGGCATCCACGCCGAGGGCTACAAGATGAACGCCACCGACGAGGCCGAGGTTCAGGCTGCCGTCGACGCCACCATCGCCGACTTCGGCCGCGTCGACGTCCTCGTCAACACCGCCGGCATCCTGCGCTTCGCCGCCATGGAGGACCTGCCGCTGAGCGACTGGGAGCAGGTGCTCAACGTCAACCTCACCGGCTACTTCATCACCTCGCAGCGCTTTGGTCGCGAGATGATCAAGGCCGGCCAGGGCCGCCTGGTGCATATCTCGACCGTCGCCAGCCACTCCCCCGAGACGTTCTCGGGCGTGTACAGCTCCACCAAGGCCGGCGTCAACATGATGTCCAAGATGCTCGCCGCCGAGTGGGGCCCCTACGGCGTCCGCTCCAACTGCGTCGAGCCTTGCTTCGTTAAGACCCCGATGTCGGCCAACTTCTACGCCGACCCCGAGGTCGAAAAGAGCCGCAGCCGTCTGATCGCCACGCGCCGCATCGGCGAGGTCAGCGATATCGCCAATGCCGTCATGTTCCTGGCGTCCAAGCGCTCGGACTTTACCACCGGCGACGCCATCAAGGTCGACGGCGGCTTCTCCAACATGATGGGCGACCTCACCGCCAAGCCCGGCGGCCGTCGCGCCTATGCCGACAACTACCTTAAGAACAAGGGTGTCGAGCTCTGGTCCGACGAGTCCGGCGTCGCCAAGCCGACCGACCAGTAAACCAACCTGACAGGGAGGCCCGCGGACACGCCCGCTCCTCCCCCGTATCGATGAGAAAGAGTCCAATGGCTTCCACCAACTCCAACAAGGGTCGCGCCGTCGTGCTTTCCGCCGCGTGCGTCACCATGTTCTTCATCAGCTCCATCGCGCTGTATTCCGGTTGGTGGAAGCCATTGGACTCTTTCTCATCCGAGTGGTCGAGCGCCCTTACCTGGGCTTTCCCGGTCTTTCAGACCATCATGGCCGTGACGGGCATCTTCGCCGGCCGCATCTCCGATAAGATCGGCCCGCGCAACGTCGTGATCGCCGCCGCCGTGTGCTACGGCGTGGGCTGGTTCATGTCCGGCACCGTCACCGAGCCGTGGCAGTTCTACCTGTGGTTCTCGCTCGTCGCCGCCATCGGCAACGGCCTGGGCTACAACCCGGCGCTCACCACCGGCCAAAAGTGGTTCATCGACAAGAAGGGCCTCGCCTCCGGCATCACCCTGGCCGCTTCGACCGCCGGCCCCGCCGTGCTGTCCCCAGTGCTCGCCTCGCTGCTCATCCCGAGCCTGGGCATCTTTGGCGCCCTTAAGGCGCTCGGCGTCATCTTCTTTGTGATGATCGCCGCCTCCGCCCTGTTCCTGAAGGCCCCCGAGGCCGGTTGGCTGCCCGAGGGCTTCGAGGCCCCCAAGGGCGGCGCGCATGCCGGCACCTTCGGCGACCTCACCCCGGGCGAGATGGTCAAGACCCCGCGCTTCTGGGTCCTCATCGTCACCTTCGCCTTTGCCGCCACCGCGGGCACCCTGCTCGTGGGCAAGGTTGCCTCCATCGCCGCCGTCCAGCTCTTCGCCGACCCCACGAGCGCCGCGGCCGTCGCCCTCGGCGGTGTGGTGGTCTCCGTCAACACCTGCGCCAACCTGGTTGGCCGTCTGTCCTTTGGCCAGATCATCGACAAGCTCGGCGCCTATAAGTCGCTGCTCATCAGCCTTGTCGTCACCATCGTCGCACTCGTCATCATGTCGATGAGCTTTACGCAGGCCATGTTCTTTGTGGCGCTCGCTCTGCTCGGCTTTAGCTTTGGCGCCCTGCTCGTCATCTACCCGCCGCTCACCGGTGGCGCCTTTGGTACCAGCAACATCGGCGTCAACTACGGCATCATGTTTTTGGGTTATGCCGCTTCCACCTGGATCAGCCAGCCCATCACCGCCGTGCTGTATCACGCCGAGGCCGGCAGCGCCGCCTACCAGCAGTCCTTCTACGGCGCCATTGTGATCGCCGCCATCGCCGTCGTGCTCACCGTCTACATGATGGTCTCCGACAGCAAGAAGAAGTCCGCCTAGTTTTACCGATGCGACAAAGGGACAGCCCCTTTGTCGCATTCCACCGGTCACCAGTATTAAGGAGTCGAAATGTCTGAGCTCAACCCCGTCCGCATTGCCGTTATCGGCGCCGGCGCCATGGGCCGCAACCACATCCGCTTTGTCACCGAGGAGCCCGAGGCCGAGCTCGTCGCCATCGCCGACGCCTTTGAGGGCGCCCGCGCCACGGCCGAGGCCGCCGGCGTGCCGTTTTACACCGATCCCGCTCAGATGATGGACGAGGTCAAGCCCGAGGCCGTCATTATCGCCACCCCCAACGACCTGCACCTGGGCGTTGCCCGCGAGGCTGTAAAGCGCAACATCGTGCCGCTGGTCGAAAAGCCGATCTCCAACGACCTGGAGGATGCCCAGGCCTTTGCCGCCGAGGCCGAGACCGCCGGCGTGCCCGTGCTCGTGGGTCAGCACCGTCGCCACAACCCCTTCGTCAACAAGGCCAAGGAGATCATCGAGTCCGGCGAGCTGGGCAAGCTCACCGTGTCGAGCTTCCACTACATGATCTATAAGAATGACGAGTACTTCGATGTCGAATGGCGCCGCAAGAAGGGTGCCGGCCCGATTCTGGTCAACCTGGTGCACGACGTCGACCTGCTCCGCTACCTGCTGGGCGAGCCCGTTGCCGTCCAGGGTATGCAGTCCAGCGCCGCCCGCGGTTTTGAGACCGAGGACTCCGCCGTGGTCAACGTCCGTTTTGCCGATGGCGCGCTCGCAAGCATGACCATCTCCGACGCCACCGCCAGCCCCTGGAACTGGGAGGCAACCGCTCGCGAGGACCCGCAGTACCGCCCCTTCGACGCCGACGCCTACTTTATCGGCGGCACTAAGGGCGCCCTGTCGCTGCCCCGCCTGCACCAGTTCTCCTACGACGGCGCCTCCAACTGGCACAAGCCGCTGCAGATGGAGATTCCGGCCGTCGACCCGGCACTGCCGCACAAGATGCAGCTCAAGCACTTTGTGAAGGTTGTCCGCCGCGAGGTCGAGCCCGTCGTGACCCCCGCCGACAACGTTAAGACGCTCACGCTTCTCAACGCTATCAAGGAGGCCGCCGAGACCGGCCAGCTCGTCGAGCTGTAATGCCTTAAGAGCGACCGCGGCAGAAACCCCATGCCGAACCCTTCGGTCCGTCACCAACAAGCCCCTCTTCTTTGCCCCGCGAGCAGCCTCCTGCCCGCGGGGCATTTTGCTACCTTGCCGACGATTTTTCTGGGGCGGGGGCTATTTTGCACCTCGGCTTGATTCGTTCGCCACGAAATGGACCTATCTACTACGTTTAACCGACCGCCCTCAACCATGCCGAATTTCCTAAAATCAAAAGCGCAGGTAGACGGCTTGCGCATTCTCGGAAAACCGGGGGATGGTCGACCCATACGGTTCAAACGTAGTAGATAGGTCGTTTTCGTGGCGCGGGCCCAAAACAGTCTTTTGAAACGGGTGGTATCCTTGGTAGCCCTGTGCTGCAAACGCACCTTAAACGCAAGGAGTCCCATGGATCTTATCGCCCAGCTCGCCCACGAGCTCAACCTTAAGGCCGCCAACATCGAGGCAGCCGTCAAGCTCATCGACGAGGGCAACACCATCCCCTTTATCTCGCGCTACCGCAAGGAAGCCACGGGCGGAATGGACGACGTCGCCCTGCGCACACTCGACGAGCGCCTGTCTTACCTGCGCAATCTTGAACAGCGCAAAGAGGACGTCATTCTGCTCATCGACGCCCAGGGCAAACTTACGCCCGAGCTCGAACAGCAAATTCGCGAGGCCACGCAGCTCCAGCGTGTCGAGGACCTCTACAAGCCCTACCGCAAAAAGCGCATGACCCGCGCACAGAAGGCCCGCGAGGCAGGCCTGGAGCCGCTTGCCAACATGATCATCATGCAGGCATCCGCCAAGGGCAGCGCGCTCGACACCGCCGCGGCCTACGTCAACGAGGAAGCCGGCTTCGACACGCCCGAGAAGGCGCTCGCCGGCGCGGCGGACATCGTGGCCGAGACGGTGGCCGAAGACCCCGAGAACGTCGCCGACCTGCGCGCCTTTACGCAAAACACCGCCGACATCATCGTCGAGGCCACCGACCCCGCCGAGAAGACTCCCTACGAGCCGTACTACAGCTATGACGAGCCGCTGCGCCGTATACCCAACCACCGCGTGCTGGCTATCGACCGCGGTGAGCGCGAGGGCAAACTCCGCGTGCGCGTGAACGTCGACGGCGCCGCCGCCACGGCACGCCTCGGCC
>CABRZY010000141.1 GCA_902475475.1 uncultured Collinsella sp. | reverse complement strand
GGGTAGTCGAATGGGCGGCGGAGGGTCTTATGCGGCGGAGGAGGCGTCGTCCTCCTCGTCGAGGGCGGCGAAGAGCTTCTTGCCGTCGAGGAGACGTGTGGTGACGTTTCTCATGCGGCCAATCTCTACGGTGCGCAGCGTGTCATCGGCACCTCGGGCGTCATAGACCGTTCCCAGCAGATACGAGATGCCATCGCGCTGCCTGATGGCAAAGGGACGGAGTGTCATCCGTGCTGCTTCGGTTTCGCCACGCGTCGTGACGCTCGAAATATCAAAACTCACCGTGGTTCCGTGGTCGATGGCCTGCTCGACGAGCTCGCACGTGTCGATGCGCTTGATGGGCGTGCGTGTTGCCTTGGTAGCCTTGCTGCCTGCGCTTGGAGCGGGTTCGGGTGTATCGAGGTAGCCGCGAACGTCGGCGCTCGCCATGGCAACTAAGTGCTGCGCCATGCTCTTGCGGATAGCGATAGGCGTGGAGCGGTTGCGCATGACCATACCGTGGAGCCGGATGATCTCTTCATCGGTGAGCGGGCGGGTAAGAAGTTTGTAGCCCACGCCGCGTTTGTACTCAATTTCGTATCCGGCATGGCGAAGTGCGGAGATGGCGGTGTAGATGCTGCGCCGCGCCGCCGAGATGGGCATGCGGGCGGGGTCGTCGGGATGGGCGAGGCGCCGGATCAACTCATCGGAAAGCATGGCCTTGTCCTCGCCGGTGTTTTCGCTTAATAGTTGCAGGATGCGAACGGCGCGATAGGCTGCCATCGAGGCGGCGCCCCTCGTCGTGGTGTCGTAGGTTTCAACAGCGGCTTCGGTCATCGTGCCCACGTCCTTTCCGTTTTGGGTGGCGACGGTATGGAGCCTAGGACGTGGGGCTTTCCCAGGGGCGCAGGGCGCTCTGGGCGGTCGGTAGTCGTCGGCAAACGGTGGGTCGAGTTTTCAACAGCCCTGCTCAACTGACCAAAAACTTGCCAAAAGCTTGACGGATGCTGTTGAAAAAAGCGCCTCTCGACCGATGTCGAGAGGCGCTTATGCGATGAGCGTTGGCGTGTGGCGACGCGAGCTGGCGCCCGACGATTAGAAGTCGGCGTTGCCCACGGTGCGCGGGTGCGGCAGGACGTCGCGGATGTTGCCCACGCCGGTCAGATACATGACCAAGCGCTCGAAGCCCAGACCGTAGCCGGCGTGCTTGCAGGAACCGTAGCGGCGCAGGTCAAGGTAGTACTTGTACTGCTCGGGATTCATGCCCAGGTCCTTGATGCGGGCCTCGAGCAGATCCAGGCGCTCCTCGCGCTGGGAGCCGCCGATAATCTCGCCAATACCGGGAACCAGACAGTCGGCGGCGGCGACGGTCTTGCCGTCCTCGTTCATGCGCATGTAGAACGCCTTGATCTCGGCCGGGTAGTCGGTCACGAAGGTCGGGCGCTTAAAGTGCTCTTCGGTCAGGAAGCGCTCGTGCTCGGTCTGCAGGTCGATGCCCCAGCTGACGGGGTAATCAAACTGGTGGCCAGCAGCGACTGCCTGCTCCAGGATCTCGACGGCCTCGGTATAGGTAACGCGGGCAAAGTCGGAGTTGGCGACATGGTCCAGGCGCTCGAGCAGACCCTTGTCCACAAACTTGTTGAGCATGTTGAGCTCGTCGGGGCAGGTGGCCATAACGTCCTTAAGGACGTACTTGAGCATGGCCTCGGCGTTGTCCATGTAGTCGTTGAGGTCGGCAAAGGCCATCTCGGGCTCGATCATCCAAAACTCGGCGGCGTGGCGCGTGGTGTTGGAGTTCTCGGCGCGGAAGGTGGGGCCAAAGGTGTACACGTCGCCAAAGGCCATGGCAAAGTTCTCGGCGTTGAGCTGGCCGGACACAGTGAGGCTTGCATGCTTGCCAAAGAAGTCCTGACTCCAGTCGACCTCGCCAGACTCGGTGAGAGGCGGATTTTTGGGGTCGAGCGTGGTCACGCGGAACATCTCGCCGGCGCCTTCGCAGTCACTCGTGGTGATGATGGGGGTGTTGACGTAGACAAAACCCTGCTCCTGGAAGAAGCGGTGGATGGCGGCAGCCGCGACAGAGCGGATGCGGAACACGGCGCGGAACAGGTTGGTGCGCGGGCGCAGGTGCTGCTGGGTGCGCAGGAACTCGACGGTTGCGCGCTTCTTCTGCAGCGGGTAATCCGGGGCGCTCGTGCCCTCGACCTCGATGGAGGTGGCAGAAAGCTCGAAAGGCTGGGGCGCATCGGGGGTCAGTTTGACGGTGCCGGTGCAAATGAGTGCGGCCGAGACGTTTTGATGGGCGATCTCGTCGTAGTTGTCGAGCGCCTCGCGGTTCATGACGACCTGCAGGTCGCGGAAGCAGCTGCCGTCGTTGAGCGTAACAAAGCCAAAGTTCTTCATGTCGCGGACGGACTTGACCCAGCCGGCGACGGTGACGGTCTGGCCGCCGAGCGACTCGGCATCGGCATAGAGCTGCGCGATTTTGGTGCGGTTCACGTATCCTCCCATAACGGTTGAATGATAGTTATCCATACAGTTCGATATTCTAGCAGCTCGGCTCATTTGAGCTATACAGATAAAGCATTGGCGGGATGGTTTTTCAAACGAAAAGCGCCCGCGGCCAAATGGTCGCGGGCGCTTGACGAGGTGCCTTTTGGCTGTGTGGCGTGGGGCCTGGCTACTTGGTCTTGGCAACCAGCAGCGGGTCGCCAAGCTTGACGAGCGGGTTGCCGCCGATAAGCGTTCCAGACTCGCCGACATGGTCGATGCTCTTAAGACGATCGAGCTCGGAGACGATGACGGTCACGATGTCCTCGTGACCAGCGGCCTTAATGGCCTCGCGGTCGAAGCTGATGAGCGGCTGGCCTGCCTTGACCACATCGCCCATCTCGACAAAGCGGGCAAAACCCTTGCCGTTCATTTCCACGGTGCCCAGGCCAACATGGATGAACACGCGAAGACCGTCCTCGGTGATCATGCCAATGGAGTGGTTGGTGACAGTGGTGGCACCGATGCGGCCGTTGGCGGGCGCATAGATGGTGCCGGTAATGGGCTCGATGCCATAGCCCTGGCCAAGCATGCCCGTGGCGATCGTCTCGTCGGGAACCTCGTTCAGGTTGACGAGCACGCCGTTGACGGGGGCATAGATGACGCCTTCGCGGGTAGCGAAGCTTGCTGCGGGCGGAACGGACGCCTCGCCGGTCGAGGTGAAGGTGGACTTAAGCGAATCGAGCAGACCCATAGTTGCCTCCAACTTAAATAGGCGCATATCGCGCGTTTGGTTTGCCGGAAACGCTTCACATGTGTTTCGCGGCTTGGTCAACGCCCCTATTCTACGCTGCTCAACGATACCTCTGAACTGGGATTATGTGATATATCAGTTGAAGGGAAACTTATTGCCGGAGTGTTTCTGCGCCACGGGTTCAAGTGGGGTACGCTTGAAGGCGAAAAACAAGGGCGCATAATTTGCGCGAAGGGAGCACATATGATTGTCGAGAACCATGCGCTGTGGGGCGAGGAGCCGACCGAGGATTATCCGGCGACGTTTACGTATTTGGGTGCCGAGCCGCTGCCCGATAAACCGAATGGCCGCCGCCCCGCGGTGATTATCTGTGGCGGAGGTGCGTTTACGCATATCGCTCCGCATGAGCAGGATCCTGTGGCGTTTGCGTTTTTGGATCACGGTTACCAGGCCTTTGTGCTCAACTATGTCACGAGTTCTACGGGTGACGTGAGCTTTCCGCACCCCCAGGCAGATCTTGCCAAGATGGTCGCCACGGTGCGCGCCAACGCCGACGAGTGGCATGTCGATCCTAAGCGCGTGTGCGTCGTGGGCTTTTCTGCTGGCGGCATGATTTGCGCCTCGCTGGCAACACAGTGGAAGACCGGCCCCTTTGCGGCACTTGCCGGGGCGCGTCCGGACGACATTCGTCCCGATGCCGTGGTACTGGGCTATCCATTGCTCGACTTTGCCTATGTGCGCGACATGCAGACGCGCGATCCGCGCATTGACTTGCGTGTGCCCAAGACGGGCGGCAAGACGGGGCGCGATTTGCTCAACGACTACCTGTCGATGGTGACGGGCGGCGAGGCAACTGACGAGCATCTGGCCGACATCTGCCCCACCACGCATGTTTCGCGTCAGATGCCACCGACCTTTGTGTGGGGCGTGTCCGACGACAAGACGGCGCCGATCGCGCAGGTCTACCCGTTTGCGCAGCGCATGGCCGAGGAGGGCGTTGCATGCGAGATGCACGTCTTCGACCAGGGTGGTCACGGCCTTTCGCTCGGCAACGCCAACACCGCGGTCGACAACGAGGACAAGCAGGTGGCGGTCCGTCCCTGGATCCGCCTAGCCTTCCGCTTCCTGGAGCGCCACGGGTTTTAGTTACGGCGTTTTACCAAACGCCGTAACCACTTGACGCTGCAAGCCCGCCAGGGCGGCAATCTGCCTTTCAACTTCGGCGGCATGACCAGAAGGTCAATGCCGCCTCGTTTCAGGGCACCTTGCTCGCTCTGGCGGGATTTCGCTCATATGACCCAATCCGCTGTCAAGAGCCACAATGGCCCCGCCGACCGCTTGCAATCGGTCGGCGGGGCCTGCCGTTGAACCCGTCCCGGTCCGC
>CABRZY010000140.1 GCA_902475475.1 uncultured Collinsella sp. | reverse complement strand
GTTGCTCGTCTTGCTCTTCTTGCGAGAATGTCGTTCATCTCGGCACCTCATTTCAAGGGTCGGCGACTAACTTGGTAGCACTAATGTAAGTATACCAAGTGGTCGACCCGACACTGGCTGGGTGCGCGCCTCTCCGCTTCTTTGGAAACCGAATCCTATTAGAAATGACGAGTTGTTTACGCTTCTTTTGGGCTCACCGTACTATCATGATTCGGATTGAGTGTGAATGATGATAGGGAGCGCCTATACATGATTGAGCTGCTCAGGCGTTTTGGTGGTAAGTTTCGCCGGTATATGGTGATCGGCCCTGCGTGTAAGCTGATCGAAGTGATCTTTGACCTGCTGACGCCGCTGGTGATTGCCCAGATGATCGATAAGGGTATTGGCGCACACGATGTCAACGCCGTCGTCCACTACGGTATGCTGCTTGGCGCCATGGCTGTGATCGGCATCTCGTTTACGCTCGTCTGCCAAAAGATGGCGGCGCTCACCTCGCAGGGCATGGGCACCGATATCCGCGGTGCGCTCTACCAGCACATCAACAAGTTGAGCTATGCCGAACTCGACCGCTTTGGCACGCCGTCGCTTATCACCCGCATCACCAACGACGTCAACCAGGTGCAGCTCGCTGTGGCGCTGGGCGTACGCATGCTCATCCGCTGGCCCTTCTTGGCGGTGGGCTCTATGTGCGCGGCCCTTGCCATCGACCTTAAGCTCGGCATGATCTTCTTGATCTGCACGCCCGCTATCGGCCTGGTGTTTTGGTTTGTCATGGCGCGCTGTATCCCGTATTACAGGCAGCTGCAGGCAAAGCTCGACCGCATCGCGCTTATCTGCCGCGAGGGGCTTTCGGGCGCCCGCGTTGTTCGCGCCTTTGTGCGTGAGGACCACGAGCGCGAGCGTTTTGCCCAAGCCGCCGATGACCAGGCCAATACTGCCATCGCGGTGGGCAAGCTCTCGTCGATCCTTAATCCCGTCACGTTTCTTGTGATGAACCTGGGCGTGTGCGCCATCCTGTGGGTGGGCGGCATCCAGGTCAACGTGGGCGAGCTCACGCAGGGTCAGGTCATGGCGTTTGTGAACTACATGACGCAGACGCTCACCTCCATCGTGTACGTCGCCAACCTGGTCGTGGTCTTTACCAAGGCGAGCGCCAGCGCGTCGCGTATCAACGAGGTGCTCAATTGCGTGCCGAGCATCGCTGACGAGGGCACGCGATGGCAGTATTGGCCAGCCGGTCGCGCTGCCTGAGCCGAGCGACCTGACGGGTGGCGCTGTTCCGGTCCCTGCGCTGAGCTTTGACCATGCGAGCTTCTCGTTTGGCGCCGGCGCGGCAAATGCCGTCAACGATGTGACCCTGGAGCTCCCGCTGGGCAAGACGCTTGGCATTATCGGCGGTACGGGTAGCGGCAAGTCCACGCTCGTCTCGCTTATCCCGCGCCTGTACGATGCGAGCACCGGCAGCGTGAGTGTGATGGGCGCCGACGTGCGCACCTGGCCGCTCGACCAGCTGCGCCGTGTGGTCGCGACCGTTCCACAGCGTGCGTCGCTGGTGAGCGGCACCATCCGCAGCAACCTGACCTGGCGCGACGAGGCTGCGACCGACGAGGATCTCTGGGCGGCGCTCGACATGGCGCAGGCGAGCGAGTTCGTGCGCAACAAGCCGCAGGGGCTCGATACCCCGGTCGAGGCGGGCGGTAAGAACTTCAGCGGTGGCCAACGCCAGCGCCTGACCATCGCGCGCGCCCTGGTGGGCTCGCCTCAGATATTGATCATGGACGATTCTGCCTCGGCGCTCGACTTTAAGACCGACGCGGCGCTTCGCCATGCCATCCGCGAGCGCAGTGTGCGCGGTGCCGCCGAGGGCGGGCTGCCGCTGACCACGGTGATTGTGAGCCAGCGCGTCTCGACCGTGCGCGATGCCGACGTGATCTGCGTGCTCGACCACGGCTCGGTTGCCGGCCTGGGCACACATGACGAGCTCTATGCGACCTGTCAGCTCTATCGCGAGATTTGCCAGTCGCAGCTGCGCCGCGAGGAGCTTGAGGGCCAGCGGGGGAGCACAGCGCCCGCGCTCGCCCCAGGTGCCCCGACCGCCCCCGCATCCGTCTGCGCAAAGGAGGGCTGCTAAATGAATCCGTACACTTCCTCCGGTTCGGTCGCCACGATGACGGCCAACGTGTCCGGTAACGATAACCTCAACGACCTGGGCGACGGTCCGCGCCAGCCCGGCGACCCCGAGCGCTATCCCGTGGGTGCGGTGACTCGCCGTCTGATGGGCTACGTTCGTCCGCATCGCGTCTCGTTTACGGCATCGTTTGTGAGCGCCGCAATCTCGGTGATCTTGCAACTCTATACGCCCATCCTCATTGGCGAGGGCATCGACCTTATCGTCGCCGCCGGACAGGTGGACTTCGATGCGTTGCTGCCGCTTGTCACCAAGCTCGCGATTGTCGTCGTAGGTGCTGCGGCCTTCCAGTGGCTGCAGGGCTACTGCGTTAACCGTCTGTCCTACGAGACGGTGCGCGACATGCGCGTGGAGGCGAGCGATAAGCTCAGCCGCATGCCGCTCAGCTTTATCGACAGCCATGCCCACGGCGACCTCATGAGCCGCGTGGTCAACGACGTCGACCAGGTGGGCGACGGTCTGCTGCAGGGCTTCACGCAGCTCTTCACCGGTGTTATTACCATCGTGGGCACGCTCGCGTTTATGCTTTCCATCAACCTGACCATGACGCTCGTGGTGGTGCTCGTCACGCCGCTTTCCATTTTTGCAGCCGGTGCTATCGCCAAGCTTTCCAACAAAAGCTTTACGGCACAGCAGCGTATTCAAGGGCAGCTCGGTGGTCATATCGAGGAGTACGTAGGCGAGCAGAAACTTGTCGACGCCTTTGCCTATGGTTCCAACGCTCAGCAGCGCTTCGATGCCCTCAATGCCGAGCTCTACACCGCGGGCGAGCGCGCGCAGTTTATGGGTTCGCTCTCCAACCCCGGTACGCGTTTTATCAATAACATCATCTACGCCGTGGTCGCCGTGATCGGCTGCGTGGGCGTGATTACGGGACCCGCGGCGCTTACGGTGGGCGGCGTGCAGATTTTCCTGTCCTATGCTAACCAGTACACCAAGCCGTTCAACGAGGTCACCAACGTCATTACGCAGATCCAGACCGCGTATGCCTCGGCACGTCGTATGTTTGCACTGCTCGATGCCCGCGAGCAGGAGCCCGATGCGCCAGATGCCGTGGAGCTTGCCGCCCCGCGGGGCGAGGTGACCTTTGAACACGTGGACTTTAGCTACGTGCCCGACCGCAAGCTGCTGCAGGATATCTGCATCGAGGCCAAGCCCGGCATGCGCTTTGCCCTTGTTGGCCCCACGGGCTGCGGAAAGACGACGCTCATCAACCTGCTGCTGCGCTTTTACGATATCGATGCCGGCCACATCACGGTTGATGGCAGGTCTTCGCGTGACTACACGCGCGCAAGCCTGCGCCGCGCCTTTGGCATGGTGCTGCAGGACACCTGGCTGTTCGAGGGCACGGTGGCGGAAAACATCGCCTACGGCTGTCCCGACGCCACGCGCGAGCAGGTTATCGAAGCTGCCAAGCGCGCGCATGCGCACAAGTTTATCGTGCAGCTGCCAGGCGGCTACGATACGGTCATCGGCGAGGACGGCGGCACGTTTAGCCAGGGTCAAAAACAGCTGCTGTGCATTGCGCGCGTTATGCTCACCGATCCGGCGATTCTGCTGCTGGACGAGGCAACGTCGAGCATCGATACGCGTACCGAGCTGCAGGTGCAGGCGGCATTCGACGAGCTCATGGCCGGTCGCACAAGCTTTGTCGTGGCGCACCGCCTGAGCACCATCCGCAACGCCGACTGCATTCTGGTGATGCGCGACGGCCAGATTATCGAGCGCGGCACGCACGACGAGCTGCTAGCGGCAGGCGGCTTCTACGCCGAACTCTACCGCAGCCAGTTTGCCCAGTAGGGGCTACCGATTAGCGGCAGATGGTTTACATCTGCGTTGTTAGTACTAAGATATTCATCTAATAAATTGCATTAGTGGCTTTAGTTTTGGGGGAAACGAGGCAACGTGACTATGACGTGCTCTTTGGTGGTTAACAGCAAGAGCGGTAATACCAGGATGGTTTCGGGCGCGATCAAGCGCGCTCTGCAGGCTGCGGGCGTTGAGTTTGTCCATGCCGCGGCGTTGAGCGACGATGCGGATGCAGATCAGGTTGCGCTCGAGGCGCAGGGCGCCTGCGCGGCCGACACGGTGCTCGTCGGTTTTTGGTGCGACAAGGGCGCGTGCACGCCTTCGGTCGCGGCGTTGCTCTCCGCCTTGCACGGTAAGCGCGTGTTCCTGTTTGGCACCTGCGGCTTTGGGGCCGACCAGAGCTATTATCAGCAGATTAT
Source organism: uncultured Collinsella sp. (assembly GCA_902475475.1). GTDB lineage: Bacteria > Actinomycetota > Coriobacteriia > Coriobacteriales > Coriobacteriaceae > Collinsella. Next base: position 237 of record CABRZY010000140.1, on the reverse strand, counting down.
CGACCGCGTAACTTCCAATTTGGCTGGGGATGCCGAGCTTGCGGGTTGGGCGATGTGCCAGGGCAAGATGGGCCCCGCGGTCAAGCAGCGCTACGAGGCCATGCTCGAGCAAGATCCCGACAACGCCCGATTTAAGATGCTGCTCGACAACTGGGTTGCCGCGAAGGACCATCCCACCAAGGAAGATCTGGACAACATGGCTGCAGCCGCCAAAAAGGCCGTGCTGGGGGAGTAGCT
>CABRZY010000139.1 GCA_902475475.1 uncultured Collinsella sp. | reverse complement strand
CCCGAAACCTGCGCGGGCAGCAGGCTCTCCAGAATCTTGACCTGCTCGGTCAGGTTGTCGGTACGCTCTTGGTCGGTACCGGCCTTGATGGACATCTCCAACGTCTCGCTCGTCTGCTTAATCAAACGCTTGATCATGCTGTTGACGTCTTCCTCGGTCACATCGCGGCGCTCGTTGACCTCGATATTCTTCACCTCGGCCTTGACCTGGCGAATGATGGACAGGCGAACCTTGTCCTTGGCCTTCATGGCCGCAATCATTTCCTTCTGCAGCTCTTCGTTGGTCATCTGCAAATCCTCCTCAATAGTGCGGACGGCACTCACACGAGCGCCGCCCCATGATTACTCAGTCGTCGACGAATCGTCGGTCGAACTCTTGGTGACGCCCTTCAGGCTGACGTTGTACGGCACGTCCTTGGGCATGGGGTTAACGGTGATGTCGGCATCCTTCTTGTACTGCTCCAGCCACTCGCTGTACGCGGTGCTGGCCGCTTGCGTCTTCACCACATTGGAAACGTACTTCTTGATGGCCTTGGGCACCTGGTTGATGTCATCGACCTGATTATCGACATGGAAGTAGTCGGTGCACTTGATGATGTGGTAACCATAGGTCGACTCGACGACGTCGCTCACGTCGCCCTTGTTGAGCCCCTCGAGCGCCGTCTGGTAGCTGTCGACGAAAGTGGTGAGCTTATCCCAGCCCACATCGCCCTTCTTCTCCTTGGAACCGGTGTCCTCGGAGTACTGCTCAACGGCGTCCTCAAAGCTCAGCTCACCGGAGTTGATCTTGTCCAGGCACTCCTGTGCCTTGGCCTTGGCGGCAGCCTTGTCCTCGTCGGAAGCGTCGGAATCAACCTTGATCAGGATGTTCGACGAGCGGCGAGCATCGTTGTAGTTAGACAGGTTCTCGTTGATGTAATCGACGATCTCGCTGTCCTTGGGCTTGCTGGTGGGCGCCACGGCATCCTTGAGTTTCTGCTGCGCCAGGCTCTCCTTGAGCGAATCCTTGTAGGTGTCCTCGGTATAGCCGTAGGTCTTGAGGGTCTTCTTAAAGGCCTTGGCACCGCCCGCGCTCTTGCACGCGTCCTTCCAAGCCTTCTCGACCTCCTCGTCCGACACCGTCACGCCGTTCTCCTTCTGTGCCTGCTGAAGCAGAATCTGCTGCGTGTAGGAGTCGATGAGCTGCTTGCGGTACTTCTTGGGCGTGAGGTCGTTGTCAACCAGATACTGCGCCCAATCCTCATCCTTGGTGTAGCCGTAGGACGTGCGCATGCTCATGATCTGCTTGGTCACGGTATCCTCGGTAAGGTTGGTGCCGTTGATAGTGGCAGCAACACCGCCGGTCAGCTTGTAGCCCGAGGTGTCCTCAGCCTGCGACATAAGGCCGGAGCACGCCATCGCCGAGACAGAAAGCAGCATCGCCAGCACGCCGATGACCACCAGAACGATCTTGACGGTCTTAGACACGTACGTCTTGCGCTGCTTCTTGCGAGAGCTGGAGGCAGCGCGGGCCTGCTGCTCGGGCGTCGGCGCGGCCTCGGAGTTCTTTTTCTTATTTGCCATAGTTGGCCTTTCGCATAACGAATCGAACATACGCCATTGTGTCACAACGCGGCCCCCGCGACACGCTTGGTGCATTGGGTACAGGTTAATCTGCACCATTTTGGTGCAAAGGGGACAGCTCTGGCACTTGGCACTTGGGGACGTTCTTTATATGCCGGCACTTCGGGACTGTCCCTTACTGCCGGCAGAAAAGGAACGTCCCCAAGTGCCGACTCAGCCCCACCTTAGAAGTGGCGGCGGATGGCGTCGACCATGCCCTGGGGCGTGGTCTGGCCGAGCACGTCGGCTGCGGCATCGGCGTCCATAAAGATGTTCATGAGCGCCTGCAGGGCCTCGACCTGGCCGCCCGGCTCGGCAATACCCAGATTGATGACGATCTGCACCGGCACCGGAGCGCCCATGCCAGCCATAGCGTTAAATGTCACGGACGCGGCGGGCTTCACCACCGCGATATAGGGCTTGGCCACAAACCCCGGATCGGTATGCGGAATGGCAATGTTTGCCGCCGGCATGGCAAGACCCGTGGGATAGGCATCCTCGCGCGTGCGAACGGCGCCGAGCCAACCGGACGCAATGTAGCCACGTGGTGCAAGCTCGCCCTCGAGCCGCGCAAACACCTCATCCGGCGTCGCACACTCCCAATCAAAAAACACCAACTCAGGCGTAAACAGCGCTTCGTTATCCGCCATGCGCTCACCTCTCTCACCTAGTCACCTGCGACGTTCTTGAATGACCAGTCGTTAAAGACCGTTCCCGATGACTACCCAAAACAAAAGGTGGCCACGCGCGCCTTGGCGCCAATGACCACCCTGACTACTCGGCTAAATTGTACTGTGCGCCGCTAGCCGCGCGTCGGGTCAACTGCCACCTTGCCGCTCTCCAGCACGTGGACGCGGCCGTCGGCGAGCATCTGCACGACCTCGGGATACAACACATGCTCAATCGCGTGAATGTGCTCCTCGAGTGTGTCGACATCCCAACCTTCCTCAACAGCCAGCGCGCGCTGGGCGATGATGGGGCCGTTGTCGTAGATCCCGTTGGCAAAATGCACGGTCACGCCAGTCACCTTGACACCGCGCGCAAAGGCATCGTCAATCGCATGCGCACCGGTAAAGCTCGGCAGCAGCGCCGGATGCAAATTGACCACGCGGTTGGGAAACGCCGCCAGCAGCGGCGTATGCACCATGCGCATGTAGCCAGCCATGACCACATACTCGCAGCCGCGCTCGAGCAGCTCGTGCGCGATGATCTCGTCAGCGGCGATGGGGTCGGCGTAGACATCCTTGGACAGCGTGAGCGTCTGGATGCCCGCGCGCTCTGCACGCTGCAGACCCTTGGCCGAAGGACGGCTCGACACCACAAGCTCAATCGAAGATGAGCACACCGATCTTGAGCGGCTCGGCCGTATCGGTGCCGGTCGGACGGGTGTAGGGCACAAAGCCCAGGCCCTCGACGGCAGCCATCTGCTCGTTAGCGCTCATCGGAGTACACGACCTTACCGGAACCCTCGACGCACTCGCCCACGCGGAACGGCTTCTCGCCCAGCGCGACCAGAGCCTCGGTCACGGCAGCCTCGTCCTCGGGGGCGACGATCAGGCACAGGCCGACGCCCATGTTGAAGGTCTTGCATGCCTCGTTGGGCGCGAGCTCGGCCTGACGCGACACGTAGGTGATGACGGGCGGAACGTCCCAGCCCATCTCGGCGCCGTTGCGGGTGACCACGGCGTCTACGTCGTCGGCAAGCGCGCGGTTGAGGTTCTCGGTGATACCGCCGCCGGTGATGTGAGCAATGGCATGAACGTTGGCGCCACCGCTTAGCGGCGGCCTCGGGCGTGCCCGGCTTAATGCCGTCGACGCCAATGACCTTGCGCACGAGCGAGTAGCCGTTGGAGTGCACGCCAGTGGAAGGCAGGCCCAGGATCACGTCGCCGGGGCGGACGTTCGCGGGGTCGAGCATCTTGGGACGGTCGACAACGCCCACGGTAAATCCGGCAAGGTCGTAGTCAGCAGGAGCCATGACGCCGGGGTGCTCGGCCATCTCACCGCCCACGAGCGCGCAGCCCGCGAGCTTACAGCCGTCGGCTACACCCTTGATGATCTTTGCCATGTGCTCGGCCTCGATGTGGCCGATGGCAACGTAGTCCAGGAAGAACAGCGGCTCGGCGCCCGAAGCCAGAATGTCGTTGACGCACATAGCAACCAGGTCCTGGCCCACCGTCTCGTGACGGTCCATGATCTGGGCGAGCACGAGCTTGGTGCCCACGCCGTCGGTACCGCTAATCAGAATCGGGTCTTCCATATCCTTAAGCGCGGCAGCCGAGAACAGGCCACCAAAGCCACCGATGCCGCCGATGACCTCGGGACGGTTGGTGTCCTTAACCATCTGCTTAATAGCGTCGACGGCGCGGCCGCCCTCGGCGGTATCGACGCCGGCATCCTCATACGTCACATGCTTGCTGTCGCTCATCTGAGCCTTCCTCTCCCACTACCGTGGCGCCGCCCGGGCGCCAAACGGTGCTCATAGTTGCGTTCATTTCGGCGCGCGCCATAACAGCGCGCGCCGTCATATCAACAAAACAGCAGGTAAAACCTACCAAAATAAACCTGTCCCTACATGGCAGGTTTTAGGCCTCGCCGTGTTCCTCTTCCCAGCTGCGGTCGTCGTATTTCTCGACCACGGCGTCGTCATCAAAGTGCAGCGGCTTGTCCAGGTTGCGGGGCTTAAAGCCCTCCATGAACTTGTCGCGGCCAAAGCTCTCGGGAATCGCCACGGGGTAGCGGCCGGTAAAGCACGCATCGCAGTAACCGCCCTTGGGCATGACCTTCAGCAGGCCCTCGACCGAAAGGAAGGCCAGCGAATCGGCGCCGATGTACTCGCAAATCTCGTCGACCGTCTTGTTGGCGCTGATAAGCTGCGACTGCACGTCGGTATCGATGCCGTAGAAGCACGGCCAGATGACCTCGGGCGAGTTGATGCGGATATGAATCTCCTTGGCGCCAGCGTTGCGTAGCATCTTGACGAGCTGCACCATGGTGGTGCCGCGCACGATGGAGTCGTCGATGACGACCAGGCGCTTGCCCTCGATGTTGTCGCGCAGCGGGTTGAG
>CABRZY010000138.1 GCA_902475475.1 uncultured Collinsella sp. | reverse complement strand
TCATGCCTCTGCCTGGCTCCATCACCGCCGGCTGCGGGCTGTGCTGGGCCATGCCGTTCTCGGGCGATGCCCTCGCCGCCTTCCGCGCTGCCACCGAAGGCCGCATAACCCCTGCCGACTACCACCAGCTCGTCCTCTAACCACCACACCACCACATTGGGGACAGGCACCTTTGTTGTGGTTTGGAACACGTGGACGAAACAGGTTTGAAACACAGGTTTTGCACGTCAGGCACTCAAAAACGCTTCTACCTGCATCGTAATCAAAACGAAACATCTGCTCGTCGGCTTATGCGAAACTTTGCTGCAACAGTGCGATATTATCCATACACGATAAAGCTCGCGGCGCATGGGGCGCCTCGAACGACACTTTTCTTTTCCATCAATTGGAGGAAGCATGAGCTACACGCAGAAAGTTCTCGAAGAGCTCAAGGCCCGCTATCCCGAGCAGCCTGAGTTCATCCAGGCCGCGACTGAGATTCTCGGCACCATCCAGCCGGCGCTCGACGCCCATCCCGAGTACGAGGAGGCCGCCCTGCTTGAGCGCCTCGTCGAGCCCGAGCGCATCGTCATGTTCCGTGTTCCCTGGGTCGACGACCAGGGCAAGGTTCAGGTCAACCGCGGTTACCGCGTCGAGTTCAACTCTGCCATTGGACCCTACAAGGGCGGCCTGCGCTTTAACCCGACGGTCACCCTGGGTATGCTCAAGTTCCTGGGTCTGGAGCAGATCCTCAAGAACAGCCTGACCACCCTTCCCATGGGCGGCGGCAAGGGCGGCTCCGACTTTGACCCCAAGGGCAAGTCCAACAACGAGATCATGCACTTCTGCCAGTCCTTCATGACCGAGCTCTATCGCCACATTGGCCCCAACACCGACGTTCCCGCCGGCGACCTGGGCGTTGGCGGCCGCGAGGTTGCCTACCTGTTCGGTCAGTACAAGCGCCTGACCAACGAGTGGACCGGCGTTCTTACCGGCAAGGGCCTCTCCTTTGGCGGCTCGCTCGCCCGTACCGAGGCCACCGGTTACGGTCTGGCCTACTTTGTGGACGAGTACCTTAAGAGCCGCGGCGACTCTTTCGAGGGCAAGAACGTCGTCGTTCACGGCTCCGGTAACGTCGCCATCTACGCGGTCCAGAAGGTTTCTCAGCTCGGCGGCAAGGTGCTGGCCTGCTCCGATACCCACGGCTGGGTCGAGGATCCCGACGGCATCGACTACACTGTGCTCGAGCACGTCTACAACAAGAAGCGCTCTGGCCACGACAAGGGCGTTACGCTCGCCATGTACGTTGACGAGAAGCCCAACGCCGTGTGGCACGAGGGCGACGGCCGCGGCGTGTGGCAGCTGCCCTGCGATATCGCGCTGCCCTGCGCTCGCGAGAACACGCTGCTGCTCGAGGACGCCCAGGCGCTCGTCGCCAACGGCTGCAAGGTGGTCGGCGAGGGCGCAAACATGCCCACGACCATCGAGGCCACGACCTACTTCCAGGAGAACGGCGTCGCCTTTATGCCCGGTAAGGCTGCCAACGCCGGCGGCGTGCTCGTGTCCGGCCTGGAGATGAGCCAGAACGCCGAGCACCTGTCCTGGACCTTCGAGGAGGTCGACGGCAAGCTCGAGCAGCTCATGCGCGGCATGTTCCACAACGTGGACGACACCGCCAAGGAGTATGGCCAGGAGGGCAACTTCGTTATGGGCGCCAACATCGCCGGCTTCCTGAAGGTCGCCGACGCCATGCTCGCCCAGGGCGTCTGCTAAATCTTCGCTCGACATAGCATGTGATGAGGCTTCCAGCCATTCCGGCTGGGAGCCTTTTTCTATGGCGGTGAGGGTCGTGCGCTCTCGTTTGGTACACTTAAAGGTACTGGACAAGTGAAGAGATGGGGGAGAACGTGCTCAAGTTCGGTACCTACGTCCGTGTTGGAAACGCGGCCGAAGCCTATGAGCTCTTGCAGAAGAACCGCAACAACAAGATTGTGGGCGGCGGCATCTGGATGCGCCTGGGTTCGCGTCGTGTGGCGACGGCGATTGACCTTTCGGCCTGCGGACTCGATCAGATCGAGGAGACCGAGACCGAGTTTCGCATCGGTGCCATGTGCACCCTGCGCCAGCTCGAGCGTCATGCCGGGCTCAACGCGCTTGTCAACAATGTCTTTGAGTTCGCCATCCACGACATCGTGGGCGTGCAGCTGCGCAACACCGCCACGGTGGGCGGCAGCATCTACGGCCGCTTTGGCTTCTCGGACGTGCTCTCGGCTTTCCTGGCGCTCGATTCCTATGTTGAACTGACGGGGGCAGGCCGCGTGCCGCTCGCCGAGTTCGTGAACATGGGTTACGTGCGCGACGTGATCGAGCACATCGTAGTCGTTAAGCACGATTACCGTGCAAGCTACGAGGCCGTGCGCAAGGCCGCGACCGACTTCCCCTCCTTAAACGTCACTGCCGCCTGGTGGGACAACAGCTGGCATGTCACCGTGGGCGCCCGCCCGCTGCACGCGACCCTGCTGCAGGGCGAGGCATGCGGCCTTACTGCCGAGCAGCCTTCCGAGGACGAGCTGCGCGCCCTGGCCGCGTCCGTACGCGCGCTGAGCTACGGCACCAACCTGTGGGGCTCGGCTGACTACCGCCGCCGCATCTCGGCCCCGCTGGCGATTCAGGCCGTGCGCCGCGCCGCCGGCATCGAGCTTTCGGCCGCGCTTGCGCACGAGCTCGAGGGCGTGCAGATTCCTAAGTTTGCCACGGACGAGTATTCCTGCCGCCGCGTGCCCGGCGTCGATTCTAGCGAGGTGCGCTAATGGCTGCCAAACTCATCGATCTTTCCTTTACGCTCAACGGTCGTAAGGTCAAGGTTCAGATTGCCCCCGACACCATGCTCTTTGCGTTGTTGCGCGAGCAGGGCTGCGCGTCGGTGCGCTGTGCTTGCGAGACCACCAACTGCGGTCTGTGCACGGTGTGGCTCGACGGCGACCCGGTGCTGAGCTGCTCGGTTCCCGCCGCCCGTGTTGAGGGTCATACCATTACCACGCTTGAGGGCCTTCAGGCCGAGTCTGAGGCGCTTGCCCGCGCAATGGCTGCCGAGGGCGCCGAGCAGTGCGGCGTTGAGGAAGCGCACGATGGCGCGCAGCTGGCGCCGAGCAGTGCGGTTTTTGCGCCCCCGGCCTTATCATGAACGTGCTGGCACTTGCCCGCGCCGCCAAAGAGGACCCGAGCCTCGTCGCCACGCGCGAGGAGCTCTCGCGCCAGCTTGCCGGCAACCTCTGCCGTTGCAGCGGCTACGAGAGCCAGCTGCGCGCCATCGTGCGCTTCCTCAACGAGTCCGGCGTGCAGGTGGGCTTTGAGATGCCCGAGCTGCCGGTCAACGAGACGAGCTCCGACGGTGTCGCGTACAAGCAGATCACCAAGAAGCAGCCCAAGAAGGACTCGAAGGCCCTGCTCGAGGGTCGTCCCGTCTACACGGGCGACCTGGTACCCGCCGGCGCACTCATCGTCAAACTCAAGCGCAGCCCGTATGCCCGCGCCAAGATCCGCTCCATCGATACGTCGCGCGCCCTGAAGGTGCCCGGTGTGGTGGGCGTCTACACCTACGAGGACGTGCCCCAGCGCCGCTTTACCATCGCCGGCCAGAGCTATCCGCAGCCGAGTCCTTACGACCGCTTGATTCTCGAGAACCTCGTCCGTTACCAAAACGAGGAGGTGGCGATCGTCGCCGCCGAGACTGAGGAGGCCGCCGACAAGGCACTCAAGCTCATCAAGGTCGACTATGAGGTGCTCGAGCCCCTGCTCGACTTTACCAAGGCACTCGATAACGACATCGTGGTCCACCCCGAGGGCGACGTGACCTTTATGTTCCCGCAGGGCGGCGATGTTCCGCGCAACCTGGTGTGCAGCGGTACCAGCGATTTTGGCGACTTGGACGAGGCCTTCGCCCAGAGCGACATCGTCTTCACCCGCACCTACACCAGCCAGGCCACGCAGACCGCGCCCATGGAAACCTTCCGCGCCTTCGCGACGACCGACGCGTTTGGGCGTATCTCGGTGACCACCTCCACGCAGGTGCCCTTCCACGTGCGCCGCATGGTCGCTCAGTCGCTCGATATCCCGCAGTCGCAGGTGCAGGTCATTAAGCCGCGCATCGGCGGTGGCTTTGGCTCCAAGCAGACGGGCTGCTGCGAGATCTTCGTTGCGTTCGTCACCCAGCAGACCGGCCGTCCGAGCTACTGCTGCTACTCCCGCGAGGAGACCATCACCGCGGGCAACTCGCGCCATCAGATGCAGATGACCGTCAAGCTGGGTGCCATGAACGACGGCACCATCACGGCCATCGACTTGCATACGCTGTCCAACGCCGGCGCGTATGGCGAGCATGCCACCACGACGATCGGCCTTTCGGGCCACAAGAGCCTGCCCATCTACAACCATGTGAAGGCGAGCCGCTTTAGCTGGGACGCCGTCTACACCAATACCAACCGCGGCGGCGCGTATCGCGGCTACGGTGCCACCCAGGGCCAGTTTGCCGTGGAGAGTGCCGTCAACGAGCTCGCCGACATGCTGCACATGGATCCCGCCGACCTGCGCCTTAAGAACATCGTGCGCGAGGGCGAGGTCATGCCGCAGTACTACAACGAGAAACTCAACGCCTGCGCGCTCGACCGCTGCCTGCTGCGCGCAATGGACATGATCGGCTGGCGCGACAAGCCTCGGTGGCGCCGGT
>CABRZY010000137.1 GCA_902475475.1 uncultured Collinsella sp. | reverse complement strand
CCTATGACGTTCTGATTCGTAGTCAGACCCTCTATCCAGCTGAGGTAACGCCGCAGCGCAAGACATATAAAACCACTTTAGCTTATTGGAGTCAAGCACAATCTCAAACTTTTTTGTGGAACGCGGTTTTGTCATGCTGCCCCGCATATACTGCCGTTCCCCGTACGATTGATTGGCTTTTCGATCACGTCAAACTTGGCATCAAGTTCCCTCAGGAGCGATCTCACCCGCTGGGCACAATCATAATCGGCAAACGAGATGCTCAGCATGCGCGCGACCTGGTTGGAAGTCCCAACTCCATAGAAGTGCTCCAGCGCCACAAGTCCCTCGTGCGTCACAAAGGTCTCGACCACATGCGGCGACTCCTCAAAGCACCATTGTGTCAACGGACCCTCACTCGTCTGCCGAACCACCAGGCCGCCCATGCCAGACGGCTCACACGTTACAAGCAGGTACTCCCCGCCCTCGTCGCTCTCAAACAAAACCACCCGATCATCAAACAGCTCCATCGCGTCCCCTTTCTCTCGCTCTTATTTAGCAAAAGCATAGCAGGTAGATGGCTGTATACAGAACAGTTGTTCGTGTGTTTTCTATTGAGCTGTCCGCACGGCATGGTATGGACCTACGCACAAAATAGGGCGCCCCCGAAGGAGCGCCCTTGCATATCCCCTATGCAGCCAACTTACGCGACCGGCTCGATCTTCTCGAGACCACCCATGTAAGGACGCAGAACCTCGGGGATCGTGATGGTGCCGTCGGCGTTCTGGTAGTTCTCCAGAATGGCGGCCATGGTGCGGCCGGCCGGCAAGCCGGAACCGTTGAGAGTGTGCAAGTAGCGCGAACCCTTGAAGTTCTCGGGGTCGCGATACTTGATGTTGGCGCGGCGAGCCTGGAAGTCACCGCAGTTGGAGCAGGAGCTGATCTCCTTGTAGGCGTTGTAGCTCGGCAGCCAGACCTCGATGTCGTAGGTCTGACGGGCAGAGAAGCCCAAGTCGCCGGTGCACAGGCTAATCACGCGATACGGAAGGCCCAGCTGCTGCAGCAGGTACTCGGCCTCGGCGGTCATGCTCTCGAGCTCCTCGTCGGACTCCTCCGGCTTAGCGAACTTGACCATCTCGACCTTGTCGAACTCGTGCTGGCGGATGATGCCGCGGGTGTCGCGACCGGCGGAACCGGCCTCCTCGCGGAAGCAGGGGGTGAAGGCGGTGTAGCGGCGCGGCAGGGTGTCGGCGTCGAGGACCTCGCCGGCGTGCAGGTTGGTGAGCACGACCTCGGCGGTAGGGATCAGGAAGTTGTCGCCCGAGACGTGATAGGCGTCATCCTCGAACTTGGGCAGCTGGCCCGTACCGAACATGGTCTGACGCTTGACGACGATGGGCGGCCACCACTCCTTAAAACCACGGCTGGTGTGCGTATCGAGGAAGAAGTTGATGAGGGCACGCTCCAGGCGGGCACCGGCGCCACCGAGAACGGTGAAACGGCTGCCGGAGAGCTTGTTGCCGCGCTCGAAGTCGAGGATGTCGAGGTCGGTGCCCAGATCCCAGTGCGGCTTAAAGTCGAAGTCGAACTCGCGCGGGGTGCCCCAACGACGACGCTCGATGTTCTCGTCCTCGTCCTTGCCGTACGGCGTGGCCTCGCAGGGAATGTTGGGCAGGTGAGCCATGAAGTCGTACTGCTCCTGCTCGAGGGCAGTGCGGCGCTCGGCCAGACCGTCAATCTTCTCGTTGACGGCGCGCACGGCCTCCTTGGCGGCCTCGGCCTCGTCCTTCTTGCCCTCCTTCATCAGGGCGCCGATCTTCTTGGACTCGGCATTACGCGTGGCCTGGAGCTCCTCGACCTCGGTGATGACGGCACGGCGCTCGTCGTCGAGCTCAAAGAACTTCTCGCGATCCCAAGACGTCTGGCGGTTAGCCATGGCGACATCGATGGCATCGGGGTTCTCGCGAACAAACTTGATATCAAGCATTAGATCCTCCGGCGATATACATTCCATTTAGGTTGCAACCTTGTACATGTATGGGCAAGTATATACTTATGAGCGTTTACGACCCAACTCAACTACGCAAGAAGGCACCCAATGGACGCAGTTTTTTCCTTTTTGTTTGGCACCCGCACCGGTTTTGCCATCCTTTTCGCCGGCGGCATCCTGTTATTTGCGATTCTTGCCTTTGTAATGGAGAAGCGTACCCATAAGATGTACGTCGACCGCGGACCCAAGTCCGAGGATGAGGAAGACAGCTTCTGGGACTAACCTGCCAAAAAGGGACAGGTTTATTTTGGTCGGTTTTATCTGGGCAAACGCAAGCGCCCCGCAACCGGTAACGATCCGGTTGCGGGGCGCTTTTCGCACATACGACAAAACCGCAGGAAAAACCTGCCAAAATAAACCTGTCCCTAAATGGCAGGTTTTACTGGAGAGTTGCGTCAATTGCCTTGACCAGGGCGCTGCGCATGCCGGCGTCCTCGAGTGCAACGACGCCCTTGATGGTGGCACCACCGGGCGAGCATACGGCATCCTTCATCGCCGCAGGATGCTGACCAGTTGAAAGCTGCAACTTTGCCGTACCTAGCACCATCTGGCTCACAATGCGATAGGCATCGGCACGCGGGATACCGTGCTTGACCGCCGCATCGCCCAGGGCCTCGATTGCCATAGCGACAAATGCCGGAGCGCAACCACCCACCGTGCCGCCCACGAACAGCAGGCTCGTATCGAGCTCGACCACCGCACCGAGCTTGCCAAGCAGATCAAGCACCACTGCGCTCTGCTCATCACTAAGCGTGGAAGCCTTCTCGCAAGCGATGACGCCCTCGCCCACCGAAACCGGCGTGTTGGGCACCGTCGAGATATGCGCGACGCCCGGCAGGACCTGCTCCCACTTGGCACTGTCCCAGGTCCAGGCAACCGACAGAACGACCTTTTTGGCAAGAGCATCCTTGAGCGGGGCGAATATCTTCTCGATCATATACGGTTTGACCGCAGCGACCACGATATCGGATGCGGCGACAACCTCGGCGGCATCGTGGCAGGCGGCCATGCCGCGCGCCTCGCAGCGCTCAACCAGTGCGTCGTAGCGACCCGCGCAGGCGCACATGTCGCTCGCAGCTACACCGGCAGCGATCCAGCCATCGGCCATAGCGCTCGCCATATTGCCAAAACCGACAAATCCAATCTTCATATCTCATAGTCCTTTCAGACACATTCCTCAAAACGAAAGGTATTGTCCCACGCCATTGTTTCCTATTGCCGACCTATTTGTGATACGGCTCGCCACGACTGATCTTGCAGGCACGGTAAATCTGCTCTAGCAGCACCACGCGCGCCAAGTTATGCGGCAAGGTAATGCGTCCAAAGCTGAGCATCTCGTCGGCGCGGGCGCGCACGTCATCGCTCACGCCGTCCGATCCGCCAATCACAAAGGCGATGTCGCTGCTGCCTCGCAGCATAAGATCGTCGAGCCTCGCCGAAAACTCCTCGCTCGAGCGCTCTTTGCCCTCAATGGCCAGCAGGATCACATGCGCTCGAGACGGCAAGGCAGCAAGAATCGCCGCCCCCTCCTTGTCGCGCGCGGCATCCACGCCGCCCGCCTTAGCCGGGTCGATATCGGCCACCTCGCGGATATCAACCTTGGCATAGACGCCCAGGCGCTTGGTGTACTCAGCGCACGCGTCCTTCCAAAAGCGCTCCTTGAGCTTACCGACGCAAACGACGGTGTATTTCACGCGGGTCTACTCCTTCGAATCGTTTTGAACTTTGCCGGCGGTCAGCATCTGCTCGAACATAGAGGCCGACTGCGAGAAGTCGCTCGGCAGCACGACCGTCGAGGTTTTACCCGTGCGAGCGAACTCCGTCATCATCTCGGACCACTGCGTAAACATGAACAGTTGGTTGGCCTCGTCATTGCCGACACCCGTCTCCTGGATGATCTCGAGCGAATCTTTGATACCCAGCGCGATGGCCTTGCGCTGGTTGGCGATGCCCTCGCCCGCCTTTTCCATAGCCTCGGCCTCGGCGGTCGCCTCGGTGACGCGCTTGATGCGGTCTGCCTCAGCGAGCTCCTGTGCCGCAGCGCGCTTGCGCTGGGCGGCGTTGATGTCGTTCATGGAGTTCTCAACCTCGGTCGGCAGTGCGATTTTGGTGATGAGCGTCGACACGAGGGTGAAGCCGTAGGCGGCCATCTGCTCGGAAACGGTAGCGTTGACATCCTTGGCGATGTCATCCTTCTTGGCAAAGACCTCATCGAGTGTGTAGACGGGAATCGAAGAGCGCAGGGCGTCGGTGATGAAGTCACGCATCTGGTCGACGGGCTCCTGCAGCATGTAGTAGCTCTTGTAGATACCCGAATCTGCCGGGCCGGCGCCCATGTCATAGCTCACGTGGTACTGAGCAGAGACCTCAAGGCCGATGGTCACGTTGTCCTGGGTCTTAACGTCGATGCCAAAACCGTTTTTCATGGTGCGCAGACTCACCGTGGCGGCCTTGCGGTCAATCACGGGTACCTTCATGTGGAAGCCCGCGTTGACGATGCGGTTAAACTTGCCCAGACGCTCGATGATCACGGCATGCTGCTGTTCAACGACATAGCAGGCGCTGGGAAGCAGCAGCAACAGGATGATGATGGGAATCAAAAGGCTGGTAAGGGCGGCGATGATACCGGAAAACAGCATGGTCTCTCCTCTGATAGGCACACGTTGGCATTAGGATACCCGTCCAAGGAGATCGTGCATATCAAAAAAAGCCCCCATTGCTGGGAGCTCTTTCATTCAATGGTGCGGGCGAAAGGACGTCCGCGTATCCGCTTCGCGGATCCGCACCGGCTTCAGCTCCCAGCAATGGGAGCTTTTTTTGT
>CABRZY010000136.1 GCA_902475475.1 uncultured Collinsella sp. | reverse complement strand
TCCTGACGGTACTTATTGTCCCCGGCCCCACCGTGTCTATATGTGCTCGGTTACTTGTCGGCGGCTGCTTTCTTGGCAGTCGACTTCTTCGCGGTCGTCTTCTTGGCGGCAGTGGCTTTCTTAGCCGTCGTCTTCTTCGCAGTCGAGGTCTTCTTGGCCGTGCTCGCCTTGGTCGCAGCCTTGCGGCCGCGGGCGGGCTTCTTCTCCTTGGTCGGGCAATCCATGTTGACGCAGATACGCCACGGACCGCGCGCCGTGTTGACCACCACGATGGGGGCGCCGCACTCGGGGCAGGTCTCGCCCGTCGCCTCGAGCTTGCCGCGCGCCGGCAGCGGATAGCTCACGCCGCAGTCATCGTAGTTGGTGCAGCGGATAAAGCGCTTGCCGCTCTTCTCGCTCTTGTGTGCAATCAGATCACCATGGCGTCCGGCCTCGGCGCACACCTTGCACTCGCCCACCTTAAGGTCGGGCTCGTAGTTGGTGGGGCACGTCGGGTTCACGCAAATCTCGAAGGCCTTCTGGCGGAACGGCTGGCACTTAATGCGCGGCGCGCCGCATTCGGGGCACACGGCCGCCTCGCCCTCGAGCGGGCTCACCTTGACGCCGCTCGGCACCGGATAGGTCACGTCGCAGTCGGGCCAGCCCATGCAGCCGATAAAACTGCCGCGGGTCTTGGCGCTCGTCTTCATAACCAAGTCCTTGCCGCACTTGGGGCAAGCGCCCACGCGCGCATCGGCCGTGACGGCGTCGCTGATGGCGTCGCCCAGCTCCTGCGTATGCTTGAGCAGCTCGTCGAGCACGCCGGCCAGCAGCGCGCGCGAGTGCGTCACGACATGCTCTTCGGTGTCCTCGCCGCGCTCCACGCGGGTCATGTCGCCGTCGAGCTCGCTGGTCATATCGGGGCTCGTGATGCGCGGGGCAAACCGCGACAGCGCATCGATGATGGCGATACCCAGCTGGCTCGGCTCCACGGGATCGTTTTTGAGATAGCGCACGGCGTACAGGCGCTCGATGATGCTCGCGCGCGTGGACTTGGTACCCAGGCCGCGCTTTTCCATCTCCTGCACGAGCTTGCCCTGGCTGTAGCGCGCGGGCGGCTCGGTCTGCTTGGCCTCGAGCTTAATGTCGAACACGTCGACCGTATCGCCCTGCTCCAGCGGCGGCATCTGCTCGTCGCGCTTGAGACCGTACGGGTACGCCTCGCGGAAACCCGGGGTCACGAGCACATCGCCCGAAGCCACGAACGGCTCGCCGTTCACGTCGAGCTCGAGCTTGGTGTTCTCGATGGTCGCGGGACCCATAAGCGTCGCCAGGAAGCGGCGGGCGATGAGGTCGTAGAGCTTGCGCTGGCCGCCATCGAGCGTGGACGGATCACCTTCGCCCGTAGGGTAGATAGGCGGGTGGTCGGTGGTCTCGACCTTGCCGCGCGTGGGCTTCATGGGGCCGGCGAGCACCTTTTTGCATACGGGCGCCAGCGCCGGATTAATCTTTGCAAGGTCGCTCACCACGGCGCCCAGATCGAGCGTCGCGGGGTACACAGTGTTGTCGACACGCGGGTAGCTGATGAGGCCCGCCATGTAGAGGGACTCGGCGATGCGCATGGTGCGCGCAGGCGAGATGCCCTCGGCTGCAGCGGCTGCCTGCAGCGAGGTAGTCGCAAACGGCGTGGGCGGCTGCTGCTTGCGCGAGCGCTTGGTCACCGCGGCGACGGTTGCCGTCGCAACGCCGTCGACATGGCCGTACGCCGTCTCGGCAGCGTCTTTGTCGGTAAAGCGTGCCGTCTTGTGAGCGATCTTAAAGCGGTCATCCTCGGCAGCACCCTGTGCGGCGCCCATGCCGCGGATCTGCCAATAGTCCTCGGGCACAAACGCCATGCGCTCGCGCTCGCGCTCGACCACCAGGGCAAGCGTCGGCGTCTGCACACGGCCGGCAGAGCGCACGTTACCAAAGCCGCCAAACTTGGCGAGCGTCAGGTAGCGCGTGAGCACCGCACCCCAAATGAGGTCGATGTGCTGGCGGCTCTCGCCGGCGTCGGCCAGATTCTGGTCGAGCGAGACGAGATTATCGAAGGCCTGCGTGATCTCGGCCTTGGTAAACGAAGAGTACTGGGCGCGGGCAACCGGCAAGTCCGGCGCCACCTCGCGCACCTTGTTAAGGGCGTCCGAACCGATTAGCTCGCCCTCGCGATCGAAGTCCGTGGCGATAATGACGCTGTCAGACTTTTTAGCGAGGTTCTTGAGCGAACGAATGAGTTCCCTCTCGGCCGGTAGCTTAATGACGGGCGCCCAGGTGAGGTAAGGCAGGCTCTCGAGTTTCCAGCCCTTGATTGAGATGCCATCGGCAAGAAACGGCTTGCGCTTGGTGTCGTAGGGCGGACGCGCCAGGCCATCGGGTATGTCGGCCGGCAGCATCTCGCCGTCCTCGGTGACCGAATACCAGCCCAGCTTTTTATCGAACAGCACGCTGTCGCAAAAATCGAGCGCTAGGATGTGACCGGCAAGGCCGATGGTCACGCACTCCTCGCCCTTCCACTCAAAACGGTAGATGGCGGTGTTGTACACCTTGTCCTTTTTGGGCTTGCCCGTGGACAGACGCTCGGCAATCTGACGCGCGGCGTCGTTTTTCTCGGCGATGATGAGCTTCAAAAGAGGCTCCTATCTCGTATCTCTGCGGCTACGCCCGCCCGTATGGCGGCCGACTTACGCCCTTGCTTGCTCAATCTGCCCGATGAGCCAATCGCACCAGGCATCCATGCCCTCGCCCTTGCGCGCGCTCACGGCAAACCGCGGCGCCTGCGGATTGAGGTCATCGAGTGTCTTAGTATACCTATCCATGTCAAAATCGAAAGCCGGGGCCACATCGACCTTGTTGAGCAGCTGCGCGCCGGCGTGCTGAAAGATGCCCGGGTACTTGATGGGCTTGTCGTCGCCCTCGGGCACCGAGAGAATCATGATGGACAGGTTTTCGCCCAGGTCAAAGTCGACTGGGCAGACCAGGTTACCCACGTTTTCGATAAAGATGACGTCGATGTTTTCCAGACCCACGGCCTGGTCGAACGCGTCAACGGCCTCCATGATCATGTTGCCCTCGAGGTGGCACAGGCCGCCCGTGTTGATCTGGATGGCAGGCATGCCGGCTTCCTTCATGGTGATGGCGTCGACGTCCGAGGCGATGTCGCCCTCGATGACGGCGCAGCGCAAGCCGGCCTTGTCGCGCAGGCGCTCGTTGGTGCCCAGGATCGTAGTGGTCTTGCCCGAACCGGGACTCGACAAGACATTGATCACATAAGTGTTTGTCTCATTAAATCGTTGACGCAGTTGATCTGCCAGGCGCTCATTGCGCGACAGAATCGGCGACGCGATATCAATCGTTTTCTCGACCATACTTAGCGCTCCTTACTTCTACCATTTATACCCCGTCCCCAGGTTGCTGGCGGGCTAATCGTCGGGGGTCTCGATCTCGATACTTGCGATGTCGAGCTCGCGGCCGTGCAGCAGGCGCACGTTGGCGCCGCCACATTGAGGGCAGCGGCAATGGAAACGGTCGTGATCGAAGACCTCACCGCAGTCCTGGCACTCGCTTTGTGGATGGACCTCCTCCACGGCAAGCTCGCAGCCCTTCGTGAGCGGGTCCTCGTCGCGAAACGTCTCCCAGGCAAAGTCGAGCGCCTCGCGCACGACCTCGGTCATATCCCCGATACGCAGCGTTACCAAAACGGCGCGCGAGGCCCCCGCCCCACGCGCCGCGCGAATCACTGTATCGAGTATGCCGTTGACAATGCCAACCTCGTGCATACCGATTTACTCCTCGTCGTCCTCGTCGTCCGAGAACAGGTCCAGACGACTCACGAACAAGCCCTCCTTGCCCTCGCGCGCGGTAATGACCACACGGGCGATGGCAAGCGAAATCTCGTAGAGCGAGAGCAGGGCGCCATACATGAGGCCCAGCGTAACGGGCGAGCCGTCGGGCGTAATCACAGCCGAGCCCACAAGCAGGCCAACGTACACGAAACGCCAGGCACTGCGGAAGGCCGCGTAGGACACGATATGGAAGACGGACAGATAAAAGATGATGAGCGGCAGCTCAAACGCCACGCCAAAGCCGATCATAAAGAGCAGCTCCATGTTGACGTAGTTCTCCAGATCGGGCAGCGCCGTGGCGACGGCAGAGGTCTCGCCGATGAGCCACTCGAAGCCCGCCGGGATGATGATGAAGTAGCAGAAGATAGCGCCCAGGAAGAACAGCACCGTCGAGGCGAGCACCGTGGGTACGACCCACTTGCGCTCGTTGGGGCGAAGCGCCGGCAGGAAAAACGCCAAGATCTGCCAGATGATCATGGGCGTGCACATGACAACGGCCATCTTGATGGCAAGCGAGAAGCGCAGGCCAAAGCCGCCGAGCGTGGTAGTGATGTAGAACTTACCGTCTGGCACAAAGGAGCGGATGGGGTCTTCCAAGATGTCGAGCACCACGGGCGTGGCGAAATACAGCACGATAGCGGCGGCGAACACCGACACGACCACGATGGTCAGGCGGCGACGGAGCTCTCCCAGGTGATCGAAGAGCGGCATACGCGCAGGTCCGATAGGCATTACTCATCGCCTCCCTTCGGGGCGTCGGCGGCAGCGGCGTCGTCCTCGGCCTCGAGCTCGCGAGCGAGCTGGTCGACGACGGCCTTGCGCTTGCGGGGACGGCGGGCGTAGAGGTCAGCCGTCGTGGGCTCTGCCGGCTCGGGCTCGGGCTCCGGCTCTGCAGCAGGCTCGGGCTCGGCTGCGGCAGCAGCAGCGGGCTCGGCCTTGGCAGGCTCGGCGCTCTCGGCCTCATCAGCAGCGCCAAAAGATGACGGCTGTTGTT
>CABRZY010000135.1 GCA_902475475.1 uncultured Collinsella sp. | reverse complement strand
GGAATCGTCGGCGCGGCTGGATATGCCGGGACCGGCACTCCTTACGGCGCCGGGCAACACGGGGCCCGTCCATGCGAAAACTAAGTTGTTGGGATGAGCCAGCTGGCTAGAGCTCGACCGGCACCCATTCGTCGTGATTGCAGATAAAAGCCTCAGGATCCTCGACGCTAAAGAAGACGAGCGTGGGGTCGTTAGGACCCTCATAGTGCTCGCCCAGGCGCTCTAGATGCTTCCACCCGGCTTCGCGCATTTCGTCTAAAGCCCGGTCATCCAAGCCGGCACGCCCGCGCAAGATGAGCCAGCCATGGCCCGGCCACCAACTCGTGGCCTCAAAGCGTTGGTTTTGCAGCAGCTCCTGCCACACATCTTTAGTGCGCGCTGTCACAAACCACAGCTTGCCGTCCTGAATCTGTGCAAACGAGAACGGACGCACATGTGGCTGCCCGTCCACGCTCGTCGCCAGATACCACGCCGGCACCGACGTCAGATACTTCAAAACCGTATTCAATCCGTCCACGTTTCCTCCTGTACTAGCTAGTTTGGGAGCCTGGATCGTGCGAGCTAGAGCTCCAGGCGCTCCTCGCTGCCGTCGATATCGCAGAACCGCGCGGCAATGTTGCGGACCGAAAAGAACGCAAGGCGGCCGTCGTTGGCACTCTCGTGTTCCTCGCCAATGCCCACCATGTGCTTAAAGCCTGCTTGACGCACCTTGTCGCTCGCAACTGCGTCGTCCTCAAGTGCGGCCTCGCCGGTCAACACGATCCAACACTCCCCCGGCTTCCAGCCCGAGAGCTCAAACTTGGGATTCGCACTCAGCTCCACCCACACATCCTTGTCGCGCGACGTGCAAAACCACAACTTACCGTCATCGACCATGGCAAACGAAAACGGCCTCACGCGCGGCTGATGTCCGTCCGTCACATCGGTCGTGGCCAGATACCACGCCGGAATGCGCCTGAGATACGAACAGGCGCGCTCAAGCTGAGCCGTGCGGTCGTTGTCGGTCATAAGGACCCCTTTCTTGCGCTCGAATCGCGCCTAAACAAGTTGAAGGTTGATGACGATGACACACGCGAGCATCAGCGCCGTCACCACCGCAGCCAGCGCATCCCCGCGGCGAAATGCAAGCGCATGCAGGCGCGTGCGGCCCTGCTCGCCATGATAGCAACGGGCATCCATGGCAGCAGACAGCGTCTCGGCATGGCGGAACACGCCGGTGAACAGCGGGATCGCCACACTGCCGAGCATGCGTACGCCACCGAGCGGACCGCCCGTCACGCGCGCACCGCGGCTTGCCTGTGCATCGGCCGTCTGCTTCATCTCAGTGGCAAACTGCGGCATAAAGCGTAGCGCGATACCCATGATCATGCCGAGCTCGTGCGCAGGAAGTCCCACACGCGCAAACGGCGCGAGCAGGCGCTCAAAGCCCGCGGTGAGGTCGAGCGTCGGCGTGGTGAGTGTAATGGCGCTCATACCGGCCATCATCAACGTCAGGCGGCACGCCATAAAGGCGGCAGAACGCAGTGAGCCCTCGCTTATCTGCAGAAAGCCGAGCTGCCACAGGATGCGCCCACTCTGATCGGTAAACAAGTTGAGCACCGCGACCACGACGACGATTGCCAGCAGCGGCGCCATCGACGACAGAACGCGACGAACCGGCACCCGAGACACGGCATAGGTCAGCACAACGAAAATTGCGACCGGGGCCAGTCCGCGGAAGCCACTGACCGTGAGCGTCGTGATCAGAAACACAAAGCCCAAGAGCAACTTGGTTCGCGGGTCCAGGCGGTGGATTGCACTATCGCCGGGATAGTAACTGCCAAACGAAAACGCCTCCATCAGCAGCCCTCCTCTCGCGCGACCGTCTTGGATTTAGCAATGTCCGCGACGTTAGAAGGACCGTCCGAGCAACCGATTAGCAGGTCCGCCAACTCGCCTGCCAACGACTCAACCGTATAGAGGCCGTCAAAGTGCAGCGGCACGCCCGCCTCCGTAAGCGCCAGCGCCATGCGCTGCGCGGCAGGAACGCCCAAACCGATCGATTTGAGCTCGTCGGCATGTGCAAACACCTGTGCGGGGACTCCCTCGGCAAACACCGCGCCTTCGTTCATCACAACGATGCGGTCGCAGCAATTGGCCAGGTCATCCATACTGTGCGAAACCATGACAACGGTCAGGCCCTCGCGATGGAGTCGACCGATGAGCCCTAGGAAATCCCTGCGCGCAGCCGGATCGAGCCCCGCCATGGGTTCATCGAGCACCAGGACCTCGGGCTCCATGGCGAGCACGCCGGCGAATGCCACGCGCCGTTGCTGACCGCCCGAAAGCTCAAAGGGGCTCTTGTCGCCGACCGTGGAAAGGTCGAGGCCCACGCGTGAGAGCGATGACTCGACACGACGGTCGACTTCATCTTGCGGCAAGCCAAGGTTATGCGGACCAAACGCCACGTCCTGCGCCACGGTTTCGGCAAACAGCTGACGCTCAGGATATTGAAACACCACGCCGACCTTGGCCTTAACCGCGGCGGCGTCTTTCTTGTTTGACAGATCGAGCCCCAGCGCACGAACGGATCCCTCCTGGGGGCGAATCAAACCGTTGAGATGCTGAACCAGCGTCGACTTACCCGAACCGGTATGACCTGCCAAGCCCAGGAACTCGCCGCGACGCACCGTCAGCGTAACATCGCGAAGCGCCCAGGGGCTGTTTGGATCGTTGCCCCAGAGAGCCTGTTTGTTCGATTTGTCCGCAGTGGCCGAGCGCTTGTGCCAGCGGTGGCGCTCGCGGGCGCTCAGCGAATAGCTAAACGAAAGGTGCGAAATCTCGATAACGGGCTCCAGCGCGTCTGCGCCATCGAGCGCAGAGGAAACGTTGTCGGGAATACGAGGATCGAATGCGAAAGGCCGCCCGGCGATGCCTGTCCTACTCCGCTCGGCATAAGCCTGCGCTATACCGGCGACCATATCCGCCTCGCGCACCTGCGCATAAACGGGCACGCCCTTCGCACGAAGCGCCACGCCCAAACGGCACGACTCTGGCATGTCAAGGTTGAGCTGAGCGAGTTCATTCGCCCGCGTCAGAATCTCCTCGGGCGTGCCCAACATGGCAACGCGGCCCGCTTGGAAGACAGCAACGCGATCGGCCTCGGCAGCCTCTTCCATAAAGTGCGTAATCATCACGATGGTCATGCCACGATCGTGGAGCGCACGGCAAGCCTTCATGAGGCCCTTGCGCCCACGCGGATCGAGCATCGAGGAAGCCTCATCCAAAATGAGAACGCGCGGTTCCATGGCAAGTACGCCGGCAAGCGCCACGCGTTGCTTTTGGCCACCCGAGAGCGCGTGGGTCTCGTGGCGCTCAAAGCCCACCAGGCCCACGGCCTTCAGCACATCCCGCACACGCTGCGCGATCTGGGCCGATGGCACGCCCAAGTTTTCGGGACCAAAGGCAACATCGTCCTCGACAAGCGTCGCTACCAGTTGATCATCCGGGTTCTGGAATACCATGCCCGCGGTCGAACGAATGTCATAGACCAGCTCGGGGTCGGACGCATCCATGCCGTTGATGCGTACCGTGCCCGCGTCGGGCTGCAGCAGTGCATTCAGATGCTTGGCAAACGTCGACTTGCCCGACCCATTACCACCGAGGATGCAGAAAAACTCGCCGTCCTCGATATTCAGATCGACGCCGTCGAGCGCCGGTACGGCACCGTCATAGCTAAAGGAAACGCCCCGACACTCAATCATGCGCGGCCTTTGACCTGGTCCTTTTTAGGCGTGATGAGGTTGGAGACCGCCTTGTACACCGCAAGCGTCAATACCGAATTAAGCACGGTCTTGATAAGGTTGAACGGCAGCACGGCAGGAATCATGAGCGGGGCGATCACATCGACCGAGCCATACCAGAACCAAACGCCGATGGTCAGGTTCGCAACCATGGACAGCGCCGTAGCGGCAATGACGCCGAGCACCAGACCAATCACGGCACCCTTGTAGGTGTGCATCTTTTGGTAGACGATCGCCGCGGGCAGAATAAAGCCCAGCGTAGCGACCAAGTTCATAAGCGCGCCGACCCAGTCACCCGTGGTGAGCGCATGGATAACGATCGCCATGGCGGCAACAGCAGTACCGGCACCGGGACCGTACGCAAACCCGCACACCATCGCCGGCACCAGCGACGGGTCATACGTCAAAAACGGCGCCGAAGGAAGGATGGGCAGCTGCACGTACATAAACAGGGCGCCCAAGGCGCACATCAACGCCATGGTAACGAGCTGTTTGGTGCTCCACCTATTCGTGTTCTCAAAATGGATATGCTGCGACTGTTCAGACATAAGATCACCTGCCTCTTTCATCCGGACTCTAACCGTTGGTACTGGGATCTCACCAGTTCAGCCGACATGCGAACCAACGCACACACGGGTCGCGGACTCATCGGCTCGGTCGCAGACGCCTCGCCTGCGCCACGGCACCCCTTTGGCACCGCCCGATTTACCGCCAGTGGGGAATTCCACCCCGCCCTGAAACAGCAATTGCAAGTGTAGCACGAGCAATCGCTCGCGCAAGTATGCCGAGGGTAATTTGTGGCGGGGATCAGTTGCCGCAACAACCACGTTCCCCACCCATCCCAAAGTAGCGCGCCTTTCGCGCAAAGCGCGAAACAGCGAAGGGACACGTACTCCTATCGACCACGTCCTTCTACGCCCGCCGACCTCAAGGCCGTAAACGCAGGGAATCCGGGGGCGTGACGGGGGCTTCTCTCCGGAATATTCCGCAGGACGCAAAGAGGCTCCGCAGCGCGAAGCGCGATGCGGAGCCTCTTTGCATGTCCGAGGACGTTCCGGAGAGAAGCCCCCGTCACGCCCCCGGAT
>CABRZY010000134.1 GCA_902475475.1 uncultured Collinsella sp. | reverse complement strand
CGATAGCGAGTACATCCCCGTCATCGCTACCGTCGCGGCGGGGGAGGACGGCGGTTTCTTCAACATCAACGCCGACACCGCCGCCGGTGCCGTTGCCGCGGCGCTCCACGCGCATAAGGCGATCTTTTTGACCGATGTCGATGGCCTGTACAAGGACTTTAGCGACAAGGACTCGCTTATCTCCAACCTAACGCTCGACGAGGTTAACGAAATGCTCTACGGCGGCGAGGTCGATAAGGGCATGATTCCCAAGCTGCGTGCGGCCGTCGATGCGCTTACCGGCGGCGTATTTCGTGCCCACATCATTAACGGTACCACGCCGCATTCGCTGCTCCTGGAGCTGCTGACCGATGCCGGCGTCGGCACCGTGATCCATTCCACCGAGACGGCTTACGAGTTCGATACGCATCCGCATCCGCTTTCGACGTTTGCTGCGCGTCTGACCGAGAACCTTGACGAGGTCGAGAAGCTTCAGACGGTCTAGCTGACCCGCAGCCGCCCCATTCCTGCACCCATAGCCCCGCGCCGTCTGGCGCCCAACGAAAGGCATCTCATGTCACTTGCAGCTCAGCAATCGCTTGAATCCCATTACGTTATGCATACCTTTGGCCGCTCTCCGGTCGAGTTTGTCGAGGGTCACGGCATGAAGCTCACCGGCGACGATGGCCGTGAGTACCTCGACTTTCTTGCCGGCATCGGCGTGTGCAGCCTAGGTCATGGCGACCCGGCCGTGCTCTCGGCGCTCGAGGCACAGACCAAAAAGCTCATGCATGTCTCCAATTACTTCTACATCGAGCAGCGCGGACAGGTCGCGGCGCTGCTGTCCAAGCTTGCTAACGACGACGTAGATGGTGCGCGCGTGCTTGCCGATGCCATTGTCGCCGGCGATGAGACCACGGCAGCTGCTCTTGGTGCCCCGGCTGCGGGCGAGCAGGTGTGGGAGACGTTCTTTGCCAATTCCGGCGCCGAGGCCAACGAGGGCTCGATGAAGCTCGCGCGCCTGTACGCCAAGCGTGCCGGTAACGGCGGTAACACCATCGTGTGCATGCGCGGCGGTTTTCACGGCCGTACGCTCGAGACCATTGCCGCCACCATGCAGGATTGGCTGCAGGATAGTTTCCGTCCGCTGCCGGGTGGCTTTGTGGCCTGCACGCCCAACGATGTCGATGAGCTGCGTGCGATCTTTAAGCAGCTGGGGAGCGAAATTTGCGCCGTGATGCTCGAGCCGATCCAGGGTGAGAGTGGCGTGCACCCTATGACCGAGGAGTTTATGGCGGCAGCGCGCGACCTGGCACACGAAGTGGGCGCCGTGCTTATCGCCGACGAGGTCCAGTGCGGTATCTTCCGTACGGGTAAGCCGTTTGCGTTCCAGACCTATGGCGTGGAGCCCGACATCATGAGCCTTGCCAAGGGCATTGCCGACGGCGTGCCCATGGGTGCCGTCGTGGCAAAGAAGGAGATTGCCGACGTGTTTAAGCCGGGCGACCACGGCTCGACCTTTGGCGGTAGCTGCTTGGCCATCGCGGCGTGTGCCGCGACGCTCTCCGCGCTTGTGCGCGGCGATTATGCCGAGCATGCTGCTAAGGTGGGTGCCTATATGGAGCAGGCGCTGGCTAAGCTTCCGCATGTGGTAGAGGTGCGTGGCCGTGGCCTGATGCTCGGCTGCGATTTGGATGATGCCGCGGGCGACGCGCATGATGTTGTTGCTCCATATAGGCACCCCGGTGCCGTGATCAACGCTACGGGTGCGCATACGCTGCGTTTCCTGCCGCCGCTCGTCTGCGAGGAAGCCGACGTGGACAGTCTGATCGAGATCCTGTCGGGTGTTTTGGGCTAACGCGGCGCAATAACTCAATTTGAACCGGGTTCCGGACTGCGGACGTGCCCTATGCGGCATGATTCAGCGGTCTGGAGCCCGTTTTGCCTTAGATTTGCTAGGGCAGGGAGACCTGCTGGTCAAAAAACATCAAATATGAGTACTGTTACCGATTTGGTAGCAGCAATTTTGGACTAATAAGGCCAGATAGCAAGTCGAAATGGCGATGAAAGCATGATTTTGATCCAACTGTTAGTCCTTATAATGGATATATGTTGCGTAACTTAAGCAAATACTATCTTTTTATATGTTGCAAACAAAGTAGCAGTACTCATTTTTGCCATTTTTTGACCACGGACCTTGAAATAAGGGGTCCTTAGGGTTCGAATCCCATGCGCTGGGCACAAAAAAGAAAGGCTCCCATTGCTGGGAGCCTTTCAAATCAGCAGTGGGCGATGAGGGATGTCCGCGTGCGGCTCCGCCGCCCGCATCCGCTTCGTCGCTTCGCTCCTCGCGTACTGCGCTGGAAAACGCTTCGCGTTTCCTCAGCTCCGCACCCTTGCGGGTTCGAATCCCATGAAATGGGCCCAAACAAAAACGGTCCCCTTTCGAGGACCGTTTCCAATTCAATGGTGGGCGATGAGGGATTCGAACCCCCAGCCTTGTGCGTGTAAAGCACCTGCGCTAACCGTTGCGCCAATCGCCCGTGCGGAGAGAGTATAGCAAAACAATCGCCCCATTCACCTCATATCCATTAAAGGTAACCGGCGCGTGTCACAGCGGAGCTGATTCAGTTGAGATTGCCTGAACATTCCGCCCCTCTTTACGCCCTCGGGTATACTCAAAAGCTACTGATTCGATTTGATGCCCAGCAACAGCAGAGGGGATAGTATATGTGCGGTTTTGTCGGTTTTGTCGGTGGGACGGATAACCAATCCGAGGTGCTCACCAAGATGATGGACCGCATCGTCCATCGCGGTCCCGACATGGGCGGTCAGTTTATCGACGGCCGCGTTGCCCTCGGCTTCCGCCGCCTGTCGATCCTCGACCTGACCGAGGCTGGCGCCCAACCCATGGCCAACGAGGACGGTAGCGTCGTCATTGTCTTCAACGGCGAGATCTACAACTTCCAAGAACTCCGTTCCGAGCTCGAGGCCAAGGGCTACAAGTTCCACTGCGGCGCCGACACCGAGAGCCTCCTGCACGGCTACGAGGAGTGGGGCGAGGCCGTTCTCGATCGCCTGCGCGGTATGTACGCCTTCGTCATCTGGGACAAAAAGAAGAACAAGCTTTTTGGCGCCCGCGACATCTTTGGCATCAAGCCGCTCTACTACTATCCCATGGCCGATGCGGGCGACGGCGCTCCGGGCGTGCTCTTTGGTTCCGAGATCAAGAGCTTCCTGGACTATCCGCACTTCCACAAGGCGGTCAACAAAAAGGCTCTGCGTCCGTACATGACGCTGCAGTATTCGGCAACCGAGGAGACCTTCTTCGAGGGTGTCTACAAGCTGCCGCCGGCGCACTACTTTACCGTCGATATCCCGACCGGCAAGATGAACATCGAGCGTTACTGGGATTGCGATTACTCTGCCGTCGAGAAGCCGTTCGAAGAGTATGTCGATGAGCTGGACGAGGTCGTGCACGAGAGCGTCGAGGCCCATCGCATCGCCGACGTCAAGGTCGCGTCGTTCCTCTCCGGTGGCGTCGACTCCAGCTACATCGCCGCTTGCCTCATGCCCGACAAGACCTTCTCGGTGGGCTTTGACTACAAGAACTTCAACGAGACCAACTACGCCAAGGAACTTTCCGATAAGCTCGGCGTCGAAAACGTTCGCAAGATGATTACCGCCGACGAGTTCTTCGGTGCGCTCGAGGACATCCAGTATCACATGGACGAGCCGCAGTCCAACCTGTCTTCCGTGCCGCTGTGGTTCTTGGCCGAGATGGCCCGCAAGGACGTTACCGTCGTGCTTTCGGGCGAAGGCGCCGACGAACTCTTTGGCGGCTACGCCTACTACGAGGATACGGTCCCGGTGCGCAAGTACAAAAAGATGGTGCCGCTGCCCATCCGTCGCGCGCTCGGTAACCTGGCGCTGCATATGCCGTACTTCAAGGGACATAACTTCCTGGTCAAGGGTGCCGAGATCCCCGAGAAGTCGTTCCTGGGGTGCCGAGATCCCTGAGAAGTCGTTTCTGGGACAGGCTCTGGTATGGCCGGAGCGCGAGGTCGACGGCGTGCTCAAGCCCGAGTACAACACCGGCGACGGCGCCTTCGAGCTCGCTGCACCCATCTACGCACGCGTGAAGGGTCAGCCCGAACTGGTCAAGAAGCAGTACCTGGACATGAACATGTGGCTCCCGGGCGACATTCTGCTCAAGGCCGACAAGATGTGCATGGCACACTCACTGGAGCTGCGCGTGCCCTTCCTGGACCGCAAAGTCATGGAGTTCGCCGAGCACATTCCCGACCGCTACCGCATCAACGAGAACGGCAACAAACAGGTACTCCGCCACGCTGCCAACAAGTCGCTGCCCGATGAGTGGGCCACCCGTCCCAAGGTGGGCTTCCCGGTGCCGATTGTCTACTGGCTGCGCGAGCAAAAGTGGTACGACTATGTCAAGGAGTACTTCACCGCGCCGTGGGCAAGTGAGTTCTTCAATACCGACGAGCTCATGCACCTGCTCGATCTGCACTTTGCGGGCAAGGGCGATTTCCAGCGCAAGATCTATACGCCGCTCGTGTTCCTAGTGTGGTACAAGCGCTTCTTTATCGACGAGGGCCAGCCTTCTGTTCAGGCTGCCTAGTCTCGGCCTACGAATGCCTGCGCGTAACGGCTCCTCCGGGAGCCGTTTTTGCGCGAGCACGTTTCAGTTACTATGAAAACCGTCCCTGCCAAATGGCTGAGAAAGGTGAAAGATGCACCATTCGGATTCCGCGACCGTGACCACGGTCGATACGCTTGCCAAGCTTCTCGATGTGTGCGGCGAGCTGCGCGCATCAGAGCAGGTTGACGAGCGTGCCGTGACCGGCTGCTCGTTTGATTCGCGCGCGGTCTCGGCAGGTGACGT
>CABRZY010000133.1 GCA_902475475.1 uncultured Collinsella sp. | reverse complement strand
GCGCAAGCTCGGACCGCCCAAGGAATTAGTGAGCCCAAGGAAAGGCAGAAGCCGCGGCCATATTCTTGCGCACGAGCTCGTCGCGCACCTGGGCCAGGCCCTGTTCCATACCCACCACGTAGGTCTGCGGATACAGGAAGCGCTTGAAAGCTGCGTCCAGATGATCGAGCGCCCAAACACAGCGCTCGCGCGCGTCCTGGATGCTCTCACGCGGAGCCACTGCACTGCCATCGCGCACGATCGGCACCAGCAGCTCGCGATACTCAAGCTCCGACACGTCGGTCACCAGGGCGGCATCATTCACGGCCACAAGGGTATTGCCGCGCGCGGCGCCCTCCCCCACCAGATGGTCCTCGTCGTAGATCATGTCGCAGACCGGGCCGCCAAAGCCGTCGTAATAACGGCGCACGCGCTGCACGCCCGGGATCGTGCGCTTGTAGGGCTGCTCGGAGAGCTTGACCACCGGCGTCCACGGGTCGGCCTCGCTCGCACGACGGGCGGAAAGCTTGTACACGCCGCCCAGCGCCGGCTGGTCGTAGCAGGTCGCGAGCTTGGTGCCCACGCCAAAGCTATCGATGGGCGCGCCCTGGTCCAGCAGCGACTGAATCGTGTACTCGTCAAGATCGTTGGAAACCGAGATCCCCACATAGGGCAGACCCTCGGCATCAAAACGGCCGCGAACATACTTGGAGAGCTTGGCGAGGTCGCCCGAGTCAATGCGAATAGCCGACAGACGCTCGCCCACCGCTTCCATCTCCTTGGCAACCGTAATGGCATGCTCGCAGCCCTCGCGCACGTCATAGGTGTCGATGACCAGCGTACAGTTCTTGGGGCT
The DNA here is from genome assembly GCA_902475475.1 of uncultured Collinsella sp. Classification (GTDB taxonomy): domain Bacteria; phylum Actinomycetota; class Coriobacteriia; order Coriobacteriales; family Coriobacteriaceae; genus Collinsella. Next base: position 4,061 of record CABRZY010000133.1, on the reverse strand, counting down.
CGACTTGGCGAAGGCGCGGAAGGCCTCGAGCTCGGAATCGAAGCTCATCACCCAGCTGTGCGCATGCGTGCCAAAGACGGGAATACCGTAGCGGCGGCCGGCGAGCACATTGGACGTAGAGGAGCAGCCGGCAACGTAGCTCGCGCGCGCGACGGCCAGGCCGCCATCGGGACCCTGGGCTCGGCGCAGGCCAAACTCCGCCACGGGGCGACCGTCGGCGGCAAGCACCACGCGCGCCGTCTTGGTGGCGACAAGCGTCTGGAAGCCGACGATGTTGAGCAGCGCCGTCTCAAGCAGCTGGCATTCGAGCGCAGGACCGGTGACGCGGACCATGGGCTCGCGCGGAAAGACGAGCTCGCCCTCGGGGACGGCGTCGATATTTACATGCGCACGAAAATCGCGCAGGTAGTCGAGGAATGCGGACTTGAACATCGCGCCGCCGGCAGGGGCCTCAAGCGATGCGAGGTAGTCGATATCCTCGGGCGTAAAGCGCAGGTTCTCGACCAGCTCGGGCAGTTCGGCGGTGCCGCACATGACGGCATAGGCGCTGCCAAAGGGATGGTCGCGGTAAAACGCGGTAAAACAACCCTGCTCATTGGCCTTGCCGCTCTCCCACAGGCCCTGGGCCATAGTGAGCTCGTACAGATCGGTGAGCATTGCAATGTCGGTGGGATGAGAGATGTCGGTCAAAGCCATGGGGCGACCTTTCGGATGTGTGGTACAGAATTTGAGGGTTAGACGAGAGCAGAGGATGCGGACATGACGCCCGATGTAAATCGGTTAGAGCAGGCCCATGCTGGTCAGGATCGTGTAGCCCATAAAGATGACAAACGCGATGAGGGCAAGGAAAATGATGATTTTTTGAGCCGGCGCCATGCCAGGGATCTCGTTCACGCCCGTAGGCTCCTTGGAGGTAACCATGCGCTGGGCAAAGGTCATCTCGTCACGGCTCGGCTTGGGCTCGACGGACTTGGGACGAGCGGCCTTTTTAGGCTGAGGTTTGGGCGCGGCAGGCGCAGGCTTCGCAGCAGCGGGCTTGGGTGCGGGCGCGGGCGCCGATGCGGATGCGGCGTTCGAGGCGACCTCCTCGGCCTTCGCACGCTCGGCACGCAGGGCAGCCAGCTCCTCGCGCTCGCGACGGGCCTCTTCCCGAGCCTCGCGGCGGGCCTTCTCAGCGCGGAGCTCTTCCAACTCAGCGCGCTCCTCGTCGGACAATGGTTGGGACTCAAGCTCGGCCATGGTAAAGCCCTTTCTTTTAAAAAAAGCCGCCGACACAATGTCAGCGGCTTATCAAATCCAATGGTGGAGACGAAGGGAGTCGAACCCTCGGCCTCTGCCATGCGACGGCAGCGCTCTCCCAACTGAGCTACGTCCCCAGGACAAGTCGATATTTTACCTACGGCTCGCCAACTGTCAACGCCCAATAACCAGTCTTTTTGGAGCGCGGCTATTTTGGCAACTTTTCGAACAGGCGATCCTCTCGATGATTTTTTAATCCCCGTCCCAGAAAAATCATCGGCGAACGCACTACTTTGCGCTGGTGAGGACGCCGGTGGTGTCGAACGCTGGGGTAAAGCTCTCGTCTACCGCGCCGCCCTCTTGCCAAAACATCGTCGTAAAGCCCAGGTCGTCGGCATGGTCGAGTACCTGCTCGTACTCCTCGCGCGTCACGGCGCGCGCCAGGTCGCCGCCCTGCTCTCGCATGAGCGCATTGGGCGTGTATTGGTTCATGACCGAGATCGGCACGTCGCCCACCGTCTGCCACACCAGGTCCAGCACGCGGCATGAATCGTCTGCATGTCCCGGCAGCACCAGATGGCGCACGATGATGCCGCGCTTCATGAGCCCGTCGTCATCCACCAGCTCTCCCCCGCGGCGATCGATCTCGCGCGCCATCTGGGCCAGACCCGACACGGCCACGCGCGGGTAGTCCTTAATATGAGAGAGCGACTGCGCAAGCCCGGCATCGGCATATTTAAAGTCGGTAAGCCACACATCGACCAGGTCGCCCAGCGCCGTCACGGCACTCGCGCGCTCGTAACCGCTCGTGTTGTAGACGATTGGGATGACCAGCCCGCGCGTCCGTGCCGCGGCAATCACGGCGGGCAACAGGTGTGCATAGTGCGTCGCCGTCACCAAATTGATGTTGTTAGCACCCTGGTCCTGCAATTCCAGCATAATCTCGACCAGGCGCTCAGGCGAAATCTCAAGGCCAAAATTGCCGGTCGAGATCTCGTGGTTCTGGCAGTAGATGCATTTGAGCGAGCAGCCGCTAAAGAAGATCGTGCCCGAACCGGCCTCGCCCGAGATAGGCGGCTCCTCCCACATATGAAGCGCGGCGCGGGCCACCTTGAGCGTGTCGTTAGCACCGCAGACGCCGTGCGCGCCCTCATCGCGCGCCGCACCGCAACGGCGCGGACACAAATGGCAGGCGGGCGAAAAAAGTTCGGTCAACGACGTCGGCATAAAAACATGCTCCAAAACAACGATTCAGCAGCTCAAACGCAAAGGGACCAACCGCACAGACGGCTCGAGTCCAAGGCGCCGTAATCGTCCGACACGATTTTTGTAATGTCAAGACTGGAATCGATAAAGTGCCGCTTTATGATGTAGGTATTCCGCCCCCCGCGGAGCAACTGGGTGAACCGTCGCGTTTATTTAGGGAGCCCACACAGTCGTACCTAGTACAGGTATCCTTCGTTGTTAAGGACGCTGGAACAGTCGATGAGGGCACCCACCTGTTTTAGGTGGGTTCATTTTCGTAACGTGGGGGGTGGTTTTCTTTTGCCGAAAATCGCCATTACAGTCCATATGGATCCCCGCCGGCATCCCGACAAGCCATCGACAACATCCCAATATCTGGTAAGCGCGTGATTATCGCTGCGTGCAATTCCATGCACCCCCCTTGGTCGAGTATTATGGTTCGGCTATGCCCTTTGCGCATGGCGTTCTTCTGACCTTTCCCTTCGACGCTTGGCGGTTTTTAGATTCATGGCTTCATCCCCGAGCTACATACCGTACCTATGCGTGGCAGCGGCGGCCTTTATCACGACCTTCCTCGCGGTGCCCCTGGTCAAGCGCTTGGCAATTAAGCTCGATGCCGTCGACTATCCTTCTAAGCGCCGCATCAACACCAAGCCCATCCCGCGTTTGGGCGGAACGGCGGTGTTTTTGGGCCTGGTCGTCGCCTGCACTGTGCAAATCCTAGGCACCTGGTACCTAGGCTGGCCACCCGTCCTGGTGCCGCACCCGCGCCTTCACATTAGCTATCCCATGCTGGCGCTCTCCTTTACCGTCATCTTTGCGACCGGCGCTATCGACGACGTCTTCCAGCTCACGCCCAAGCAAAAGCTGGCCGGACAAGTCCTCGCCGCGCTTATCGCCTGTATCGGCGGCCTAAAAATCGGCATCATCGTCAACCCGTTTGCCCCCGGCGAGATCATGCTCGGATGGCTCGCCTACCCCATCACCGTGATCTATCTGGTGGCATTCACCAACATCATTAACCTCATCGACGGCCTCGACGGCTTGGCCACGGGCATCTGCGGCATCGCATCGTTCACCATGTTTTCGATGGCTGTTCTCTCGGGCCGCATCGACGCCGCCGCGCTCTCCATTGCGCTCTTTGGCGCCTGTCTGGCCTTTTTGCGCTACAACTTCAACCCCGCAAGTATCTTCTTGGGCGACTCGGGGTCGCTGCTTCTGGGCTTTGCGCTGGGCTCCATCTCGCTGCTCAACGTGAGCCGCACCGCCGCACTCACCTCGCTTATCATCCCGCTCATCGTTGCCGGCGTGCCCATCATCGACACGTTTAGCGCCATTGTGCGCCGCAAGCGCGCCCACATTAGCATCGGGCAGGCCGACAAGGGCCACATCCACCACCGCCTGATCCAAGAAGGCTACAACCAAAAACAGGCCGTGCTGCTCATCTATGCCTGGTGCATCATGCTTTCGGCCGGCGCCGCCGCGATTAACCAGGTCGAGGTGCCCATGCGTGTGCTCATCTTTACCGTGCTCGCCATTGGCTCGGCTGCCTTCGCCAAGCACCTGCACCTGTTTGA
>CABRZY010000132.1 GCA_902475475.1 uncultured Collinsella sp. | reverse complement strand
TCTTGTGCTTGTGCACGCCGTCGTAGTTGCGAGCCGGTCCCGGCAGACGCACTCGGTCTGGGCCGTGCCCGTCAGGTAAATATTGAGGGCTGGGCCGCCGATTACCGCCGCCGTCTGCACGAGGACGACGAGGTATAACGTTTTACCAAGCATCTAAGGAGCTGTTCCCATGGGGGCGGCCCTTTTTCTATCGTGACCTGCGCAACCGGATGAGTGGTCGGTTCGTGTCCGTTGACGGTAAAGACGTTATCAAGACCCGATTAACCCCGTCGCGCGGTTACAATGCAACAAGGCATCTATATGGCATTCGATGTATAAAGGAGAAGGGTAATGCCGATTAATGATCCCGAGAAGTCGGAGAATATGCGCAAGTCCATCCGCGTGTATTCCGGTTCCTCCAACCGTCCCCTCGCTCAGAAGATTGCTGAGTACCTTGGGGTCGAGCTTTCGGGCCTTACGCTAAAGCAGTTCGCCAACGGTGAAATTTACGCCCGCTACGACGAGACCGTCCGCGGCGCCGACGTCTTCCTGATTCAGTCCGTGGCCGGCGGCAACGTCAACGACATGCTCATGGAGCTGCTCATCGCCACCGACGCTGCCAAGCGCGCATCCGCCCGCTCCATCACCGCCGTCATCACCCACTACGGCTATGCCCGCCAGGACCGCAAGGCCGGCCCGCGCGAGCCCATCACCGCCCGCCTCGTCGCCAACCTGCTCGAGCGCGCTGGCGTCAACCGCATCATCACCCTCGACCTGCACCAGGGCCAGATTCAGGGCTTCTTCGATATCCCGGTTAACCACCTGTCCGCGCTGCCGCTGTTTGGCCAGTACTACAACGACATGCACTTCGACACCGACAACCTGGTTGTCGTCTCCCCCGATGTGGGCCGCGCCAAGGCCGCCAAGAAGCTGTCCGACATGCTCGGCTGCGACCTGGCCATCGCCCACAAGGGCCGTCCGCGCCACAACGCCGCCGAGGTCATGGGCATCATCGGTGACATCAAGGGCAAGACCTGCATCATCAACGACGACATGATCGACACCGCTGGCACCCTGTGCGCCAACGTCAAGGAGCTCAAGGCTATGGGCGCTGGCGATATCTACGTCTGCGCCACCCACGGTATCTTCTCCGGTCCGGCCATCGAGCGTCTGAACGACGCCCCGATCGTCGAGTGCCTCGTCACCGACGCCATTCCCGTCGAGGTCGGCGGCAAGATCAAGACCATCTCGGTCGCCGAGGAGTTCGCTCAGGCCATCTCCGCCGTTTACCACGAGGAGCCCGTCTCCACGCTCGTCGGCGGCGACTTCGCGCTGTAGTCCAACGCGCATCGCATCATCTTTGATGCTTTTAAAGGGTCGGAAGCTCGCTTCCGGCCCTTTTTCTATCCCTCGCCAACCTTCCCTGGACAATTAGTTCAGATACGTATTTTTTTTAAACCTCCAAAGGCCGTTCTGAGCCTTCTGAGCTCCCCGGCGAACGCCATACTGCCCAAAGCTCATCGCTTTCGAGTACGACCGCCGCATATTTACCCTCAAATCGCCCTCGAAAGCCCTTAGAAACGCCTCGAACGCCCGCCGTCTTATACGTATCTGAACTAACTGTCCAGTAGCTATCGTCAACCTTCGCGGCAGAGCTCAATTTCCTGCAATCCCCTCAACCGATTCCACCGATTTCATAACACCCAGCCGTTCATGGCGCGCAGCGCCCCGCTGAGCGAAAAGAACGGTATGGCGGTCGCATTCTGCCGCCAACTTAGTACGTTATAGCTATGACGACCGTGATTTCACATCTCTCCGCCCTCCGCGCAATTCGTCGCGCACGACGGGCGTACTCTGCCCTACCCTGGGACTCCGTTGATAGCGAACAGCAAGCACAGGCCTTGGCTGGCTGCATTCCCAACAATGACGCGATAGACTTTGGCGCACTTTCGATACTCGACGCCTGGAATGAAGATGATTCCGAACTGCTCGATCTTCTCGTTTCAAACGAAGACAACAGGCGCCCCGACAAGCGACTTCTTCAGCATATTCTCTCCACTCCTCTTCCTGAAGGTGCAATTATGCACGTCGAGGCCGACATCTACGCAACGTCTCCTGCCATGACAGCCATGCTTTGTTCCAAAAATGAATCAGTCGCCAAAACCTTGATGCTCCTTATGGAGCTGCTCGGAACCTACTCCCTTCCTCCCGGGGCAACATACCCCATTGCCTATGACGACATCTGGCCCAAGGGCGATGACTACGAAGCGATGGACGACCTCGATTGCCGGGACGACCAGTCGGCGACCGAACAGCAGAACGAAACCCGCTATGAACAAGCGCACTACAAATGCGAGCCCGCCACGACCATCGAAGAGCTCGAGGCGATCGCACGGTTCGCCAAAAGTAGCTCATACGCCTCGTTTCGCACGGCAGTCAAACTCGCCCGAGCTGGATCCGCATCCCCAGCCGAATCCCTAATGTTTGCCGTTCTCGGAGCGCCCATGCGCTTTGGCGGATTCGGATGTTGCAGCCTGCCCATGGGAGGCCTGCTACTCAACTATCGAATCGACTTCGACACTCTTGCGGTCAACATGTCTTCCGGCATCCCTTACGCCATCTGCGACCTATATTGCCCGGCCGCCGGAGTCGACAACGAATACAACGGAATTGGGCATGAGCTTCAAAACGCTCGCATCCACGATGGCAATCGAAATAATGGACTCAAGGCAATGGGCATCCACGTCCTGGTTATCAATCGCGACCAAATGAAAGACCTTGTTGCACTCGAAGCCTTCGCCCAAACGATGCATCGACTCGCGGGAGTCCGATTCCGATACCGTATCAAGGGCTATCGCAAGCGTCAGGCCGCTTGGCTCAACGCTCTGCGGGCCGGAATCGGCCTTGCGCCGGTCTAAACGGCGAATCACCCGTGCACCGTCGAACAGGGCTGGACAGTTAGTTCAAATACGTATAAATGGACACATTGAATTAGGCTGTTTTGCAGTTATCTCTATACCATTCGCCCGATTTGAAGGCAGGGTAGACTTCAAAACAGCGTCATATGGACTAACTAAAGCTCCAAAACAACGTATCGGCATTGAATTGAGCAATTCGAGTCCTCAGAACTTATACGTATCTGAACTAACTGTCCACCTCGGATTTTGACGGCCGTCCAAACGCCCCCAAACAACCTCAATTGCCCTCCATTTGACAGCGGCAACAGGGTCGCTCACCATAGCAGGCGACAAATCAACGAAAGGATGAACATGGCAGCTGCACAGCCGCTTAAGATTCGCATGGTTGCCGGACTTGGCAACCCCGGCGATGAGTATGCCGAGACCCGCCACAACGCCGGCTTTAAGGCAATCGACGAGCTGGCCCGTCAGGCCGGCGTCACGTACTGGAAAAACCAGGCAGGCGCCGAGGTCGCGCTCATTAATATCAACGATGCCGAGGAAGAGAACGGCAAGCGCCAGATCGTGCTGGTCAAGCCGCAGTCGTATATGAATACCTCGGGTGGCCCCATCTCCAAGCTCTGCCGCGAGTACAAAATCAAGGCCGAGGAGCTACTCGTGATTCACGACGAGCTCGACATTCCCGCCGGCGACGTACGTGTTAAGGTGGGCGGCGGCCACGCCGGCCACAACGGCCTGCGCTCCATCATCGACAAGATGGGCAGCCGCGACTTCAGCCGCATCCGCACCGGTATCGGCAACCCTCCCGGCAAGATGGCCGTGGCAGACTACGTGCTCAAGCAGCTGCGCGCCCGCGAGGCCGAGGACTTCCAGGACACCTGCGCCCGCGCCGCAGATGCCGCCGGTCTGGCCATCGTCCACGGCGTAATCTACGCCCGCGATCACGTAAACGGCGCCGCTTCCGCCAACGGGAAGCACTAAAACCTACCATTTAGGGACAGGTTTATTTTGGCAGCTTTTATCTGCGGAAACGCCGCAGTCGATACATCGCAATAAACATGCTGCCACCATACATGCATAACGCCCCAAAGGGGGCCGGCCTCAACGAAGCGCGAGGCCGGCCCCCTTTGCCGTTTTGCCTGATAAAACCGACCAAAATAAACCTGTCCCTTTTTGGCAGGTCACTTTTCCCGCCTGCCAAAGATACACGTAAGCGACATTGCCATGAGGGTATAATTTGCACCGTATGTCTGCACAACGCCTGTGCGCGTACGGTTTTACTCGGGCTACCGTCCATTTCCGTGGAGGCACGGTTCGGCAGCCCAAACAAGAGAGGGGTTCTATGTATAAGATCCTGGAGAAGACGCAGTTCTCGGAGAAGGTGTTCAAGTTCCGCATCGAGGCGCCCGCAATCGCCAAGCATGCGCACGCTGGACAGTTCCTCATGGTTCGCGCCAACGAGACGGGCGAGCGCGTCCCGTTTACCCTGGCCGGCTGGAACGGTGACGAGGGCTGGGTCGAGTTCATCTTCATGGTGATCGGCAAGACCACCGAGATGCTTTCCACCTACGAGGCCGGCGAGTCGCTGCGCGACGTCGTGGGCCCGCTGGGCGTTCCCACCGAGATGGCCGAGGGCCCCTGCGCCGTCATTGGCGGCGGCGTCGGCCTGGCAATTGCCTTCCCGGTCGCCAAGCACCTGGTCGAGACCGGCCACGAGGTGCACGCCATCATGGGCGCCCGCACCAAGGACCTCCTGCTCATGGAGGACCAGTTCCGCGAGCTCCTCGACGAGGACCACATCCACATCACCACTGACGACGGCTCCTACGGCGAGCAGGGCGTTGTCACCGCTCCGCTGGAGCGCCTGCTGCAGGACAAGGCCGTGAGCCAGGTCTTCTGCGTCGGCCCCGTTCCGATGATGAAGTTCTCGACCCTCACCGCCCAGAAGTACGACACCCCCATCACCGCGTCGCTCAACCCCATCATGGTTGACGGCACCGGCATGTGCGGCTGCTGCCGCGTCGAGGCCTCGGTGAAGCCCTTGTCGACGG
>CABRZY010000131.1 GCA_902475475.1 uncultured Collinsella sp. | reverse complement strand
TTAAGCGCGACATTAAGCGACTGCTTATGAACCCCGTCGCCCTGGTGGTTACCCTGGGCGTGTGCGTCATTCCCTCGCTGTATGCCTGGTACAACATCGTTGCCAACTGGGATCCGTACGGAAATACCCAGGGCATTAAAATCGCCATCGCCAACAACGATCAGGGCACCCAGAATGACCTAGTGGGCGAGCTTAACGCAGGCGATAAGGTGGTCGACCAGCTCAAGGAGAACGACCAGCTTGGCTGGACCTTCGTCGACTCGGCGGCAGATGCCAAAGAGGGCGTCGAAAGTGGCGAATACTATGCTGCCATCGTGATTCCCAAGAACTTCTCCGACAATCTCGTCTCGATGCTCGACGGCAATTACCATCAGCCGAAGCTCACCTATTACGTCAACGAGAAAAAGAGCGCCATTGCGCCCAAGGTCACCGATACCGGTGCCAACACCATCGAGGAGCAGATCAACTCGGAGTTTGTCTCCACGGTGGGCGAGACCGTCGCGGGCATTGCCAAAGATGCTGGCATCGACCTTAAAGACAAGGCAACCCAGACCCAGGATTCGCTGGCGGGCTCGGTGTCCGAGGCGTCTGATACCCTGGGCGAAGTACGCGATTCCATCGGCGACATGAACACCGCCATCGACAAGACGAGCGACTCGATTGCTTCGGCCGATGCTGCGCTGGCGGGCCTGCAGGGACAGGCGCCTTCGCTAACGCAGGCAATCGCTCAGGGTAATGATCTGCTGGGCGAAGCTCGCACCACGGCTGGCAAGTCCATCACCTCGCTCTCCAAGGCGCTCTCGGAGGGCAGCATCGTGCTGAGTAAGACATCGGCTTCTGCGAACGCCGCGATTGGCAAACTCGCCGGTACGGTTACGTCCACGACCACTCGTATCGACAACTCGCTCGAATCCCTTCAGGCGACGATTGACCACAACAGCGCTGTCATCGAGCGCCTGCAGATTCTCGCTAACGATACGTCGACGGGATCGGAGGACGCCGACGCGCTCATCGCATCGACTATCAATTCGCTTCGCGAGCAAAACCAGAAGCTGCAGAGCATCAAGGATGGCCTTTCTGCACAGTCGAGCGCCATGGCAAACGACGCTACGGCAATCTCGAACGCGAGCAACGCACTCAACGCGGCAATTCAGACCGGTACGGCTAACCTCGGTCAGGCTCAGACCGATCTGGGGCAGAACGCGCTGCCGAAGGCTTCGAGCGCGCTTGACTCCTTTGCCGCCGTTTCGGGCGATTTGACCGGCATTGTGTCGGGTATGACCCCCACGATAGCGAGCGCGCGCGGCACGCTGGCGCAGCTCGACGCCACGCTCAAGCAGGCAAAGACCACGCTGTCTCAAACCGACGCCTCCCTTGCCAAGGTTCAGGACAAGCTCGCGACCGCCGCCAATGACATTGCGGCGCTACAGACCTCTGAGTCTATGGGCGAGTTAGCCGACCTCATGGATGTCGACGTCAATGACGTGGCAGATTTCATGGCATCACCGGTTGAGCTGACGTCCAAGTCAATCTATCCGGTCAAGAGCTTTGGCTCGGGCATCGCTCCCTTCTACACCAATCTGGCGCTGTGGGTAGGTGGCTATGTGCTCATCGCTATCTACAAGCTCGAGGTCGACCGCGAGGGCATCGGTAGCTTTACGGCGCGTCAGGGCTACTTTGGCCGCTGGCTGCTGATGGTGATCCTGGGTGCGTTCCAGGCCATCATCGTTACGGTGGGCGATTTGGTGATTGGCGTGCAGTGCGTCAACCCGCTGCTGTTCGTGCTGGGCGGCATCGCTATCTCGTTCACCTACGTCAACATCATCTATGCGCTGTCCACCACGTTTAAGCATATCGGCAAGGCTATCGGTGTCATTCTCGTTATCGTGCAGATTCCGGGTTCGTCGGGCATGTATCCCATCGAGATGATGCCCGGCTTCTTCCAGTGGCTGCATCCGCTGCTGCCCTTCACCTATGGCATCAACCTGCTGCGCGAGACCGTCGGTGGCATGTATTCGTTCAACTACCTGTTCAACCTGTGCATCCTGGGCGTGTTCCTGATCGTGGCGCTCTTTATCGGTCTGCAGCTGCGCCCGTTGCTGCTCAACCTCAATCTGCTCTTTGATAAGCAGCTTTCCACGACGGGCCTCATGATCTGCGAGTCCAACGACCTGCCGCGCCAGCGCTATTCGCTGCGCACGGCCATGCGCGTCATGCTCGATTCGGATTCGTACCGTCGCGAGCTGCTCGATCATGCCGTGGCGTTTGAGCATCGCTACCCGTACTACATCAAGGGCGGTTTTGCCGCCGTGGTAGGCGTCCAGGTCCTGCTCTTTGTGCTTTCGACGGTGCTCGATATCGACAATAACGGCAAGATCATCCTGCTCGTTATCTGGATCATTTCGGTTATCGCCATCTGCGGCTGGCTCATCAACATCGAGTACATCCGTGCGAGCCTCAATACCCAGATGCGTATCTCGGCGCTTTCGGACGAGGACCTGCGCCGCGAGATGCGCGAGCACACGGCTGCCATCCCTGCTGCCCGTCGCATGTTTGGTCTCAACGCCAGCGAGCGGGGCACCAAGGACAGCGAACAGCCCACGAGCCGTCTGCCGCATATCGGTGCGCATCGTAAGGCTCAAGATGCCGACGGCGTTGACAACGTAAGCGGAAACGACGGGGACACCACCCCGCTTGGCAAGCACTCTAAAGGAGGTGAGGCATAAATGAAAAACATCCTGCACCTGTTTAAGCGCGATGTCCAAAACGTGTCTCGCTCCGTGATCGGTATGGTCGTCGTGATGGGCCTGATCATCGTGCCATGCCTGTACGCGTGGTTTAACATCGCCGGAAGCTGGGATCCCTACGGCAATACCGGCAACCTTAAGATTGCAGTGGTCAACACCGACGAGGGCTACGAGAGCGATCTGATTCCCGTCGAGGTCAACGTGGGCGAAAACGTAACCTCCACCCTGCGCGGCAACGAGAACTTCGACTGGGTCGTCCTCAACGACCGAGATAAGGCGATTGAGGGCGTTAAGTCGGGCGCGTACTACGCTGCCGTCGTTATCCCTAAAACGTTTAGCGCCGACATGATGACGCTTTTCTCGACCGAGGTGAAGCACGCCGATATCGAGTTCTATGAGAACCAGAAGGCCAACGCCATCGCGCAGATCGTGACTGAAAAGGGTTCGAGCGCCGTCCAGAGTCAGGTCAACGAGACCTTTACCAAGACCATCACGACCATCGGCCTTAAGACCGTGTCCAGCCTGCTCGACTATATGAGCACCGACCAGGTGAGCAACTTTATCGCCAATCTGTCCTCTACGCTGGGCGATTCGGTCGAGGACCTGCAGGACGTTCAGGCGAGCGCGACGTCGCTCGCGGGCATTTTGAGCTCTACGTCCGATTCACTGACATCGGCGGGCGGCATGCTCAAGCAGACGGGCACCGTCGATGAGTCGACGAAGCAGCTGATGGAGCATGCCAAGAGCGGCATCAATGATTCCAAGGCCGCGCTCAAGGCCGCCAGCGATGCCGTTGACGCGGCGATTGACGGAAGCGCGGGCTCGTTCGACAACGTGTCCGCCGAGCTTGCGAAGGCATTCGATGCCGCGAATCAGCATGTTGATCTTACGGTGTCTCAGCTCAACGAAGCCGCAGCTGCGCTCAATACGCGTGCTGACGATATCGATGCGATGGCCGATCGGCTCCGCAACCTTGCCGACCAGGTGAGTGATGACAAGCTCAAAGACGGCCTCAAGTCCGCTGCGACGTCGCTGGGCAGAATTGCCGCGGAGTACCGTAACAATGCGAAGGACCTGACGGCGACCGCAAAGTCCCTTTCGGGCAGCATGGCGGAGGTCAACAATTCGCGTGCCGAGGTTGACCAGGCCATCGCCGATGCCAAGGCGGGTATCTCGGGTGCCAAGTCCGACTACGATTCTACGTTCTCGGTTAAGGCCAAGGAGCTCAAGAAGACCATTTCGGGCGTTCTGGATTCCCTGAACGGTATCTCGGGTGACTTGGATAGCGCCGTGAGCGGCCTGACCGACGCCTCTGGTTCGCTCGCGAAGGGTCTCTCCAAGGCTGCAAAGCTGGTCAACAAGGCTTCCGATCAGCTGGGCGAGGCGTCGGACAAGATCAGTGCCTTTAAGGACGAGCTTGATAGCGCTCTGATATCGGGTGACCTGGCCATGATTAAGACAATGATTGGCAGCGACCCCGATGCCCTCGCCGTGTCGCTTTCCGGCCCCGTTGCGCTCGATCGCAAGCCGGTCTACCCGATCCGCAACTACGGCTCGGCCATGGCGCCGTTCTATACGATTTTGTCGCTGTGGGTGGGCTCGATTGTTCTGGCGGCCATGATGAAGGTCTCGGTTGACGATGAGCTTATCAACGAGCTCATCCCCGTGCGCCTGCACGAGATCTACCTGGGTCGCTACCTGTTCTTTGGCGGTCTGGCTCTGCTGCAGGCAACGCTCGTGTGTGCGGGCGACATCCTGTTCTTTGGCATTCAGAGCGACAACCCCCTGCAGTTTGTGCTTGCCGGCTGGGTCGCGAGCCTCGTGTTCTCCAATATCGTCTACACGCTTACGGTATCGTTTGGAGATATCGGTAAGGCCCTCGCCGTCGTGCTGCTGGTCATGCAGGTCGGCGGTTCGGGCGGTACGTTCCCCATCGAGATGACCGGCCCCGTGTTCCAGGCGATCTACCCGTTCCTGCCGTTTACCCACGGCATCAACGCCATGCACGCCGCCATGGCCGGTGCCTACCATATGGAGTACTGGGTTGAGTTGGGCATTCTGGCGAGCTATCTGATTCCGTCGCTGGCCCTGGGCGTCGTCTTCCGCCGCCCGGTCATCAAAGCCAACGACTGGATCATCGAAAAGCTGGAGAGTACTAAATTAATCTAGCGCAACAGCGTGGCGTTACCGGAACATCGAGGTGTGCTCTGCCGATGCTTTAGCGTAGTGAATTGCGTGTGCCGCTTGGTTGTTGATACAGTAGCGGGGCGTGCCGGGGGTCCGGTGCGCCCCGTTTTTATTTGACCATG
>CABRZY010000130.1 GCA_902475475.1 uncultured Collinsella sp. | reverse complement strand
TCAACGATATGGCACCGTGGGGACACATGTATGTCAATCCTGGTCTAACAGAGCCTTAAAAATAGCGTCCACGCGTACATACGCATGGACGCCATTTTTAATTTGGCTGAACGCAGCTACTATTCAGCAGTCTCCTCAAGCTCGGAAGTATCGAACTCAAAGTCATTACCGGGCAGGATGGCGTTGAGCACAATGCCCACCAGCGAGCCCACGGCAAGGCCCGAAAGCGAAATCGTCACGCCGCCCAGCTCCAGCACGATGGCACCGGCGGTACTGTAGGCAATGCCGCGAGCACCAAAGCCGCAACCAGCACATTGCGGTTGTTCTGGAAATCAACCTGGTTTTCGATAAGGTTGCGAACGCCCACGGCGCTGATCATGCCGTAGAGCACGAGCGACACGCCGCCGATTACACACGCCGGCATGGCAGCGATCACAGCAGCAAACTTGGGGCAGAACGAAAGCACGATGGCGCAGCAGGCGGCAATGCGAATCACGCGCGGGTCGAACACGCGCGTCAGGGCAAGCACGCCGGTGTTCTCGCCATACGTCGTATTGGCGGGGGCGCCAAAAAGCGATGCCAAGATGGTCGCCAGGCCATCGCCGAGCAAGGTACGGTGCAGACCGGGATCGGCAATGTAATTGCGTTCGCAGGTAGAGCCAATGGCGGAGATATCGCCGATATGCTCGATCATAGTTGCAAAGGCCAGCGGCATGATGGTGATGATGGCCGTCGTGGCAAGACCGCTATCGAACTGCGGTCCAAAGAGCGCAAACACGGTGTTGTCCCACACGACGGGCAAGCCAACCCAGGGGGCAGCTGCGACGCCAGAGAAGTCGACCTCACCCAACGCAGCCGCAACGGCATAGCTCACCACCACGCCCAGCAGAATCGGCACGATCTTGACCATGCCGCGGCCCCAGATGTTGCAGATGATGATCACGGCCACAGCGATAACGGCGACAAGCCAGTTGGTCTGACAGTTGGCAATGGCAGAGCTCGCTAGGATCAGGCCGATGGAAATGACGATGGGGCCGGTCACCACCGGCGGAAAGAAGCGCATGACACGTTTGGCGCCAAATGCGCGGAACAGCGCCGCCAGCACCGGATAGAGCAGGCCGGCGCAGGCAACGCCCAGGCAAGCGTAGGGCAAAAGCTCGGCCTCGCCGTTGGGTGCAATGGCGGCATAACCCGCGATAAAGGCAAACGACGAGCCCAGAAACGCGGGCACCTTACCACGCGATAGAAAATGAAACAGCAGCGTGCCGATGCCGGCGAACAGAAGCGTCGCCGAAACGGAAAGGCCGGTGAGCACGGGCACGAGCACCGTGGCTCCGAACATCGCAAACATGTGTTGCAAACCCAACACGAACATGCGCGGGCGGCCGAGCGATGATGCATCGTAGATGGCATCGGTGACGGCGGGCGTCGAGGATTGGGACATGGAAGTCCTTTCATGATGGAAGGGCGATCAGGCATATCGGATAACCTGCCCGAACGATACGATCCGAACCATTGTACGCGATACGCAATGCCTCGCACGCGCCGCCACCTGCAAACGCTAGCGTTACTTCCAAACGCGCTCGGCAATGCGCTTGACCAGCGCGATCTTCGCCCATTGCTCGTCCTCGGTCAGCTTGTTGCCAATCTCGCAGCTGGCAAAGCCGCACTGGGGCGACAGGTACAGATTCTCGAGCGGCACGTACTTAGCGGCTTCGCGGATGCGCTCGACGATAACATCCTCGTTCTCGAGCTCTGCCGCCTTGGTGGTTACCAAGCCCAGCACGACCTTCTTGCCGGGAGCGACGTACTTGAGCGGCTCAAAGCCGCCGGCGCGCGGCGTGTCGAACTCCAGATAGAACGCATCGACATTCTCATGTGCGAACAGATACGGAGCGATAGGGTCGTAGCCGCCTTCAAAAGCGTAGGTGGAGTGGTAGTTGCCGCGGCACACGTGCGTGTTGATGACCAAATCGTCGGGCTTGCCCTCGATGGCGGCGTTGTTGAGCGCCACGCCCAGCTCGCTTACCTTTTGCAGGTCGACCGGGCTCATGCCGGTTTTGGCGACAAAATCGGTATCGCAGTAGATGCCCCAGGTGCAGTCATCAAACTGGATGTTGCGGCAGCCTGCTGCGTACAGGTCGGCGATCACCGTGCGATAAGCGGCTGCAATGGCGTCGGCAAGTTCCTCATCGGTCTTATAGACAGCGCGCAGGCTCTCCTGCTGGCCATCGCAGCGATCGAGCGTGACCTCAGAGAACGTCTGGATCGGCGCCGGAATGGTCTGGCGTGCGACCTGGCCCTCCTCCTCAAGCGCCTTGACGAACTTAAAATGCTCGACGAACGGGTGGTTCTCGCCGCTAATGGGACCGGTAACCACGGCGGTGTCGGCCGTCGTCTCCTCGTCATGGAACATATAACCCGTGCGTGAGGTGCGGCGCTCAATGCCGTTAAGGCCCCACATAAAATCGAGGTGCCAGTAGCTGCGGCGGAACTCGCCATCGGTGATCACCTGCAGGCCGGCGGCCTTCTGCTTGGCCACCAAATCGCGAATGGCATCGTCCTCGACGGCCTTAAGGCCGGAAGCGTCGAGTTTACCCGCGACATAGGCGGCACGGGCGTCCTTTACAGCCTGCGGACGAAGAAAGCTGCCGACGATATCGGCGCGAAACGGCGCGTTCGGTTGAATCGAAGTGCTCATAGATATCTCCCTTTGCATTGGTTGCTTTACTGGGACAGAGTATGAGCGCTCATATGACCATCGTAAAATATACGTTTATAACAGTTTGATATAGATGTTTCCTATATCAGTCTGGACTGTCATAAAGAGACTTGAACCGTGCGGAGCACAGCAGCCTAGATATGCTGACGAATCGCGTCGATATAGGCCCGACCGTAGCGCGTAAGCGTCGTGTTCTTGCGCGTGATGATGCCAATCTCCATGTACTCGTCCACGTCGAGCGGAATCGAGATAATGCCGGGGCCGTTGAGCTCGTGGCTGATCACGCCCGAGCATACCGTGTAGCCGTTGAGGCCCATGGCCAAATTGAACAACGTCGCACGGTCGCGCACGCGGATATTTTTGCGACGCTCGAACGTCGAGGTCAGCTCCTCGGAATAGTAAAACGAGTTGTAGCTGCCCTGCTCGTAGGACAGGAACGGGTAGTCTTCCAGATCCTCGAGCGTCACGCTGGAGCGGTCCGCCAGCGGATGGTCGGCGCAGACGAAGACATGCGGCGTGGCGCAGAAGAGTCCTTCGAACACGAGCTCGTTGGCCACCAGCATGCGCTCGATGACCTCGCGGTTATGCTCGGATAAGTACAGGATGCCCAGTTCGCTTTTCATATGCGCGACATCCTCGATAATCTCGTGAGTCTGCTCCTCGCGCAGGGTGAAGTCGTAACGCGCGGCATCGAACTCGCGGATCACGTCGACAAACGCGTTGACGGCAAAGGAATAATGCTGGCAGCTCACACTAAAGTGCGGCACCTGCTCGGATGCGCCCTTGTACTTGCCCTCGAGTAGGTCGGCCTGGTCGAGTACCTGGCGCGCATAGCCCAAGAAGGTCTCGCCTTCCTCGGACACAATGACGCCCTTGTTGGTGCGCTCAAAGATGTGCACACCCATCTCGTTTTCGAGATCGCGAATCGACGCGGTAATCGAAGGCTGCGACACAAAGAGACGGCGCGAGGCCTCGGTAATGCTGCCGCATTCGGCAACTTTGACGACATATCTGAGCTGCTGGAGCTTCATGGCTGTCTCCTTAGCTGTTCGCGAAATTCGCGTCGGCTGCACCCTCCTGACGCATAAACGGCGGCATCTCCCCCGTCGCGGCGCAGGCGGCAATCTGATGCAGAGCCCCGGCGACCGCATCATCTGCCGCGGCGCCGATATGCCAGCGCGCGGCAGCCGTGACGGCCTCATTGGCATTGGCGACTGCAACGGAGTTGGGAACGGCATCGATCATGGGCAGATCGTTATCGGAATCGCCAAATACGGCCACCTCGTCGGGCGTCAGGCCCAAGGCGCGCGCCAGCTCCAGCGCAGCGCAGCCCTTGTCCCAACCATCCGGAAGGATGTCGAACAGGCGCACTCGGTTGTTGGGAAACACAAGCGAGAGTTCCGGCACCTCAACGGCAACGCGCTCGCGTAGCTCCGCGAGCTCCTCACGCGAACGGGCACTCCAGATATTCGCCTTAAACACCGGCGCGCCATCGACGACGGGACGACACGGGGCCTCTTCGCCTTTGAGCCACGCATTGCCGCCCGACTCCATAGCGCGACGCACACGCTCGGGATTGCTCGTCACGCAATAGGCATCGTTGCCCCAAAAGTCATCGCCCAGACTGTAGACTTTTAGAAATGTATCGTCGGTCTCTTGCTCCAGATAGTCAGCCAAACGCATCAGAGCATCGTTGTCGATTGCGCGCGAAGCGACTACTTCGCCGTCGACAAACATCACCTGGCCGTTACAGAACGCACCGGTCGAAAAACACTCGGAACGGTTTTTGAACATCCAGCCCATCGCGGACGGCTGACGACCCGAAACCGGCCCAAAGTGCAGACCCGCCGCCTGCATGGCATGAATACCCTCAATGGCGTAGTCGCTGGCGCCGTCATGCCCGGCTGGAATCAGTGTATCGTCCATATCGGTCAGCACAAGTTTAATCATAAGGCCCCCATTCGTATCGGTCCTACCTATTGTAACGACCTGCCAAAATAAACCTGTCCCTTTTTGGCAGGTGCGCTAGTATAGGGAACAACAGATTCGATGCGGGAGTGCCGGCGGTGCAAACCACAAGGCTGAGAGGGCATGGGGCCCAATCCTTTGAACCTGTCAGTTAATGCTGGCGTAGGGAGCATGCCGCCTTTACAGGGGCGCTGTCTATGCACAGCGCCCCTTTTCTATGCCAAGGAGGCATGTGCAGTGATTGATTCGGAACAGCTTAAGCAACATATGGTCAAGGCCGTAGAGGAAATTCGCGCCACCAATCCGATGGCCGGCTCCATCACCAACACGGTGACGATCGACTTTGTCGCCAACGCGCAGCTCGCCGTGGGCGGATCGGCCGCCAGCTTGCCGGCGT
>CABRZY010000129.1 GCA_902475475.1 uncultured Collinsella sp. | reverse complement strand
ATGTGCTTTCCGTCTTGCGCAGGACTGTAGAGCAGGAAAGTTCATATGCGCCGCCCGGCTCCCGCGGCTCTCAGGGGCATCTCTCATGCAAAAACTGTCGTGGGGTAAAGTCCGAGGTCAGTGGCGTTTTATACCGAGAAATCAAAAAAAAGTTGAAAATTCATTACAAATTTGCGTTGACTTTAGGTAACTAAAGTTTCATACTCCTTTTCAACCACTGGGGGATGTGAACACGCACGGATCGTTCGCATCATGATTGAAGAGGATTTCTTAGACATGTTCACGCATCAGCTAAACATTATCAGCGTAGTAATTATCTGATGCGGGTTAGCACATACAGCTAGCCCGTACGATAACGGGCGGCTGATGAAGATGAGGGCCGTCGAGCGCAACCGACGGCCCTCATTTTTTATGTCTAGGAAGTTCTTTTTAGAGGAGGAAATGTAATGAACGGAGTTTTGCTCATGGTTGTGGCCGCGGCGGTGCTCGCCTGCGGCTATCTGGGCTATGGCCGATGGCTGGCCAACAAGTGGGGCGTTGACAAAGAGGCCCTCACGCCGGCCAAGCGCATGAAGGACGGCAAGAGCTTCTCGCCCGTCTCCGCCTTCACCGCGTTCTCGCACCAGTTCAGCTCGATCTGCGGTGCTGGCCCTGTCACGGGTACGATCGTCGCCATGGCCTTTGGCTGGCTGCCCGTCGTGCTCTGGGTCCTCGTCGGCGGCATCTTCTTTGGCGCCGTCCACGACTTTGGTGCCCTGTACGCTTCGATGAAGAACAACGGCAAGTCACTCGCTCAGCTCATCGAGAAGTATATCGGCAAGACCGGCCGTCGCCTGTTCCTGCTGTTCTGCTGGCTGTTCTGCATCATCGTCATCGCCGCCTTCACCGACATGGTCTGCAAGACGTTCATGTTCACCCCGGCCGTTGACGCTTCTGGTGCTGCTACCGGTGCCATCGACTTCACCAAGTCCTATGCCGCCGGCTGCGCTGGTACCATCTCCATCCTGTTCACCTTCGTCGCTATCGCCTTTGGTTGGGCCCAGAAGAAGTTCAACCTTACCGGTGCTGCCGAGTTCGTCACCGGCGTGGTCCTCATGGTTCTCATGTTCGCCGTCGGTATGCAGTTCCCGGTCTACCTGGATAAGTTCCAGTGGTTCGCCGTCGTCATGGTCTACCTGGTCTTCGCTGGCGCTATGCCCATCCAGATGCTCAAGACCCCGCGTGACTACCTCACTTCCATCATGATGATCGTCATGATCGTCTGCGCTGTTCTCGGCATCGTCGTCCTGGGCGTCAACGGTCAGGCCACTATCACCGCTCCGGTCTTCACCGGCTTCTCCACTGCCTCCGGCATGATGTTCCCGGTCCTGTTCGTCTCCGTCGCTTGCGGTGCTCTCTCCGGTTTCCACAGTCTCGTTTCTTCCGGCACCTCTTCTAAGCAGGTCGAGAAGGAGCAGGACGCCGTCAAGGTCGGTTACGGCGCCATGATCGTCGAGTCCTTCGTCGGCATCCTTGCCATCATCGTTGCCGGCATCATGTTCTCCGATATGAACACCGCCGGTACTGGCGCCCTCAACGCCGGTGTCGCTTCCACCCCGTTCCAGATCTTCGCCGCTGGCATCTCCCGCGGTATGCAGGCCTTCGGTGTTGACGGCACGCTCGCTACCGTCTTCATGACCATGAACGTTTCCGCTCTGGCCCTGACCTCGCTCGATGCCGTCGCCCGCATCGCTCGCACCTCGTTCTCCGAGTTCTTTGCCCAGACCAACGACGCCTTGGCCATCGAGTCCAAGGCCGGCTACATGAGGGTCCTCGGCAACCCCTGGTTCGCCACGGTTGTTACCCTGCTTCCCGGTCTCGCCCTCGCCTTTGGTGGCTATGCCAACATCTGGCCGCTCTTTGGTGCTTCTAACCAGCTGCTCGGTGGTATGACCATGATTACCCTCGCCGTGTTCTGCAAGTGCACCGGCCGCAAGGGCTGGATGCTCTACGTGCCCGTCGCCTTCCTGCTCTGCTGCACCTTTACCTCGCTGGTCCAGAGCGCCATGGGCTGCATGACCGCCGTCCAGGCCTATGGCTTCTTCGGCACCATCCCGGCTACCGCTACCACGGCTGCTGTCTCCGTCGCCGCTACCAAGGGCCTGCAGCTCGTCTTCGCCGTCCTGCTGATGGTCCTGGGCCTCATCGTTGCCGTCAACTGCCTCAAGGAGTTCTTCGGTAAGGAGGCCGGTTCCATGCCCGACGAGGAGCCCGAGTGGTCCGAGATGGGCAAGGCCGAGTACGGCCGCGCCGCTGTCGCCGAGGCTCCTGCCGACGCCGAGGCCGCCAAGGCCTAGTTAGCTTGATGGGCTAACCGTTCCATCCATATGACTCGGAAAGACCGGGCCCGCAACGACGCGGACCCGGTCTTTTTTTCATGCGAAAGCGGGTGACGCTCGAGTGTTCTCGCAGATGTTTTGCGTGGATAAGGGCGCGCGTTGTACCATATAAACGTATATGTGTACATATGAAAGGGGCCCCGTGGCCAAGACGGTATATTCCGATAATCAAAACAATGTCGATGCTTTGGCTGAGCGCCTGAGCAGCCAGACGTCGCTTTCTGCTGAGCGTGCCAAGCTGGTTGCCTACGACCTGCTTTGCCGCAAGGCGCTCAAGATTAAGTCGAGTGCGCTGGCGCAGATTTTCCGCTCCGTCGATAAGGAGTGCGACACCAAGGCGATGCGCGATGAGCTTATCGCGGCAAAGATCGTGACCAAGATCGAGGGTAGCGGCATTAACGGGCGCCCGGCGTTCTATACCATCAATGCCGAGATCCGCGATGTCCAGGAGCAGCCTGCCGAGTCCGTCGAAGATTTTGTCGTCGAGGATTCCGCTGACGTGCCTGCTGTGGAAGAAGCTGCTCCGCGTGAGCATGTCGATACCGATGAGTTGCTCGATGAGAACGTCGTGCGTGCCTTTACGGCCAAGGCAGGACGCGGCGGTTTTGGCGGGGGTGGCAAGCGCGATGCGCAGCGCCGCGCCCAGCAGGAGCGCTTCCGTCGCGCCGTTGCTCGAAAGGGTGAGACGGATGCTGAGGCTGTTGAGACCGAGGTTGCTGCCGAGTCGCAGAAGCCCGCGAGGGAGCAAAAGCCCGTGGAGGCCCAAGAGCCCAAGCGTCGTCGCGGTGCTCACTTTAAGACTGCACAGCAGGATGCCGCGCGTGAGGTTGAAGAGTCTTCTGAGGTTGCAGACGATGTTGAGGAGTCTGCCAAGAAGGCTCCGGGTTCGTGTCGTCCCGGCCGCGGTTTTGCGGGGCGCGCGTATCCCGTAAGGCGTCAGGAGAAGAGCGAACCGGCTTCGACCACTCAGGGCGAGAAGGACGAGAAGGCCGTTGAGCCGGTGGCTCGCGAGCAAAAGCCTGTTGAGCCGCAGCTTGAGGTTGATGCCGAGGCCAAGGGCCAGCAGCCTACTGATGAGCAGACGGAGCAGGGCGCGTCGAGCAAGCCTCGCCGCCGTCGCCATCGTGGGGGCCGCAGTTCCCATGCCGAGACTGCGGCCGAGAAGACCACGCCGCAGAACGAGGATGCGAAGGCCGAGGTTTCTTCGGGGCAGCCTAAGCGCCAGCCGGCGAAGGAGAGCAAGTCCGTTCGTCCGCAGAAGCAGGCGTCTATGCCGAAGCGCGAGCGCAATTCCCAAGGCGATTCTAAGCGCAAGTCTCAGAGGAAGCCGGAGTCTGCCGCAGCAGATACTGCTGCCCAGCAGCCCAAGTCGGCCGTTCACGGCGAGGCCTCGGCGTTTGCCCTTGCCCGCGTTTTAGGCAGGCAGCTGCTCAAGGTTGTCCCCACGCCTATGGCGCTCTCCAAGATCAAGGAGCAGCAGACACAGATCGTAAAGGTCGAGGGCAAGGACGGCAAAAAGGCTCCGCAGCGCACTCAGCACAACGAGATGTCCAACCGCAAGATTGCCGAGGAAATCGCAATCATCCAGGCTTGGATCGAGCAGAACCGAGGTGCCGATACGCCGGTTGCCTCGCGCCGCCAGCGTGCCTACCAGATCTTTAACGACGAGAAGGCTTTTGACGGCAAGCACGGTGAGCGCCTGATCAGGCGTATGACCGAAAAGGGCATCAGCATGCAGGCGATCAAGGTCGCCCCCAATCGCCCCGTGCACTTTACGGGCTTTTTTACGCTGGGAGCCGACAAGCCGTTCATTATGGTCGAGAACCTGGACACCTACGACGAGATCGTCAAGCTGCTGCGTGGCCGCAAGCACGCCAAGCTCTTTGGCATCAAGGTGGGCGGCGTGATTTTTGGCGGCGGATGCAAGGCGAGCGTCTCGCATGCCCTGGACGATTATCTGGCCGAGATTGGCTATCGCTTTAACTACGTCTACTACGTGGGCGATATCGACCGCGAGGGCGCGCGTATCGTCGAGCAGACTCGCAATGCCAATGTGGTTGAGATTCGCCTGCATGCCGGCATGTACCGCGCCATGCTCGCCGAGCATAAGCGTCGCGTGAAGGCCGGCGGCGAGTGCGAGCCCGCGGCTGCCAACCAGGGCGTGCCGCAGAACCTGGCAGCGACGATCAAGGATCTGCCCATGGTTACGCGCGTGCAGTTCCGCAACGTGCTACGTGAAGGCGGGCGCATTCCGCAGGAGATCCTGATGACCGCAGACTATCGGGATGGCGACTCGGGAAGCTTCGACCGCATGCTGAACAATTAGCTCCGCCGTTCTACCGAACGGCGGTCTTCTTGACGCTGCGAGGGGCCCTGGCACGGCAATCTGACGTTCAACTTCGGCGGCGTGACCAGAAGGTCAGCGCCTCCTTGTTTCACGTCACCTTGCCATACCAGGGCCCCTCTCGCTGTCACGTCCAAAACATCGAGGTTAAGTGGCCTCCTGTTCGTGCGGAACTCGCGACAAACTTAATGCCCGGTCCGCCGGGGCCACGCGCCATTTTGTAGATGGCGGCTCGCTTTTCGGAACTGGGCTGATATTTTCTAGATGTAAGGCGCTCTTGGTCCTAATGGGCTTGGGGCGCCTGTCTTTTGAAGGCAGATTTTTCTCGTGTTGGACGAGAAGTTGTGTTGCCTTGCGGGTTCGAATCCCTCCGCTTGCCCACAAGAAAGCGCCCTGGGCCGTT
>CABRZY010000128.1 GCA_902475475.1 uncultured Collinsella sp. | reverse complement strand
ATGCGTACTGCCGTTTTGGGAGGCGTCGATGCCCGTGCTGACGGGCGAGGCCGAGTAGCCCGCGCGGTCGACAGCGGTGCAGATGTCGTCGGGGGAGACCTGCGCAGGGTCGTAGTCCACCAGCATAGAGCCGGCGAGCAGATTGACCGCGACACTTTGGACGCCGTCGAGTTTGCTGACGGCACGGTCCACGTGCGCTTGGCACGCGGCGCACGTCATGCCGCCCACGTCAAACTTATCTTGAGCCATGGCTTCTCCTTTCTGTGGTTCGGTGTTGGAATTGTTAACCTGCTGATACTATACACCCATACCCCCTGGGGGTGTACAGTACAGAAAGAAATGTATGACATTTCGTTACAGATGAGGATAGTTGGTTGGCCGATGGACCGTCCCAACCAATCATCTCAATCTGTAACGTCTGGACCGGTTTTTGAACCATAGCTGTTACAGATTTAGACAAACATTTCAGCCGAAAACTAACGTCTCGATCTGTAACAACTAGACCCCGTTTTACCGAGTATTTGTTACAGATCAAGACAAACAGTTGGCAGGAAACTCAATGTCTCGTTCTGTAACATCTAGCAGCAAATATGACCTCTAACTGTTACAGATCGAGACAATTGCCGGGGAGGGGTCCCGTCACGGCAAGACGCCCGCTCTCTAGATACAGAATCCGGGGATCACACAGGTTCGTTTGTTTGGCTTGTCCGCAGGCGTTGCGTACGTAAAGGCGTCGCCGTCGTGGCCCACACGGTTTATGTAGAGCGTGCCTTCGGTCTCCGATGAGTCGGGGCTCACCGTGCGCTCCCACCAGCAGGTGTCCTTGCCCTTCCACTGACGGACCATCGTCTCGTTCGTGGAATACGGGCTCACCTTGAGCTCGCGGAAGAGTTGGTACTCCTTGCCCTCGCTGTTGTAGATGTCTGCCAGGTAGTGATAGTCCTTGGCAAACGAATCGGGCGGTTGCGTACCGCACAGCTCGACCATGGCGGGCAGCCAAAGGGTTGCGGGCAACTCGCTCAGACACGATGCACTGTTGGCGGCGCCCACATTGTTCGAGACCTTCTTGACCCCTTTAATGAGCGCGCGCAACTCGTTGGGTAGCAGCTTAAGGCCGTCGCCGTTGAGCCATTCCCGCAGCTCGCAATCTGCCCAGCCGGCGCTCGGCGGTTCAGCTGCAGCGTTGCGCTCGGCAATACCCGCATCGAACATAAACGTCAGTCCGGCCTTGCCCGTCCCGTCCAGAAGCTCATCGTGGCGGATGCCCACAAGCTGCGCGCCAGCCTGCAGCCCGTTGGTGAGCGTGACACGCTTGGTACACGGATAGGGGATATGCCCATCGGCATCGAGCAGATGATAGCGCTTGGCAATCTCGCGTGCCTCGCTACGGGTCTCGGCGGCCTTAATCTTGAGCGAAATCTCCTGCAGCTGATCCCAGGTGTAGTCGTCAAGCGAACCGCGGATGCCGTCAAGGTAGTCGGGGATGCCAAAGCCATGGGTTGCCGCCCCGATAACGCTGAGCCCCGCAACGGCTGCGATAGCGCCGCCGATAATAAAGCGGCGGCGGGTCATGGCATCGTGACGGGCCTGATTCAGGATCTCTCGTGCGCGCTCGCCGGCGACGTCGACCTTAAGGTGCGTGCCAGAATCGATATCAATCGCGGCCTCGTCTCCTGTGCCTTCGCGGCCCTCGGATTCGGCATCGGTGAGGTATGCCGAGAGCACCTCGAGCATCTGCTGCTCGGTGGGACGATCGCACTGCTCGACTGAGAGACCCTTCATGATGATTTGGACGAGCGCTTCATCGCCCTCGCAGCGCGGCTCGAGCGGTGCCGGCTTGGTCTTGGTCTTTACGAGATAGAACGAGCCGGTTGCAGCGGCGTCCGTCGACTCAAAGTCAAACGGTTTGCGACCGCTGTAGAGCTGGTACAGAATGCTCGAAAGCGCATAGACGTCGATTGCCGGCGAACGGCGAAGGGCCGCGATGCCTTCGATATCCTGCGTGAGCATCTCGGGCGCGGCGTATGCGGGCGTGGCAAAGCGCCAGATGTCGGCGCGCCGGGTGATCGTGTCGTCGCCGAGAGCCATGGTCGCGGAGCCCATGTCGATGAGGCAGGGGTCAAAGGAGCAATCGTCGATCTGCTGCTCGAGCGTTCGGCTGGTGGTGCGGAACATGATATTGGCAGGCGACAGGTCGCGATGGACGACCGGATTCACGAGGCCTTGGGTCATCAGGAGCGCGCGAAGCACGGCGTTTCCGACGGCGGCGACCATCTGGGCGGTCAGCCCGCCCGAGGCGTCGTGCGGAAGCAGGGGCAGCGCCTGCTTGAGCGAGATGCCCTCGACCCACTCCATGAGGATGAGCGGGTCATCCTCGCACGATCCGTAGCCATAGACGCGCGGAAATCCGCGCAGGTGCGAGACGGTACACAGATGACGGTACTCCTCGAACAGCGCGGCAGTGTTGGCCAGGTGCGCTGCCGATTGCTCGGCGGAGCGGTCGGGGGCTTGGCCGGAAAGGATGGCGTTGTCCTTGAGTAGCTTGACGGCAAAGACCTCGCCGCTCGTGTTGGTCGCGCGCAGCACGTGCCCGATGTTGCCGTTGTTGCGGTGGGCCGTCTGGAGAATAAGCGTCATAAACCGACGCTTGGCCTCGTCCTCGGCGCTGGGGTCGACCGCCACGGCGGTGTCGAACGTGTCAAGACGGATGAGTTTGTCGCCATAGGCGCTATCGGTAGTATCCATGGCGTTCCTTTGTCTGGCATGGGTTGCCGCACGTATACGTGAGCAGTGCGGATATCGGTAAAGTACCATGATAGCCGCACTGCCCACGTATACTGCTGAGTATTGTCGTTTACGACGCAGAAGGTAGAAGACGAAAGACGGACGGCGACCGTCTTTTGATCGCCGTCCGTGCTAGTCCACAATGACAAGGAATGTCGTGTAGAGACCCAGATGGAGCCTGTCGCTGTTGGCTATTTCCACCGGGGGATAGATCTTGCCAGGCTCGCGTTGGTCGCGCGGCGGCTCAATCACAATATCGCCGTCGCCTGCACCCGATTCGAGTACCGTGCCGTTGGTTGATTCAAGGCCCTGGGCGTACCAGTGCTCACCCTCAAGCCAAATGCGAAGATGCTCGCGCGATGCGTCGGCGCCCACATCGGTGATGCTGGGCGAGGTTTTGGGCAAGGACCCAATCACGGTGCCGTGCGGATCGCGTGTGAGGGGATGGATTTGCATGTCGGCGCAGTTGTCGGCATGGGTTCTGAGCAGACCGAGGTTGGGGGCGACGGTGCGCGGCTGCTCCAGACTGCTCATAAAGCCACGTCCGACGGTAGTTTCGGTGGTGCCAAAGTGCTCGCC
This sequence comes from uncultured Collinsella sp., assembly GCA_902475475.1. Lineage (GTDB taxonomy): Bacteria > Actinomycetota > Coriobacteriia > Coriobacteriales > Coriobacteriaceae > Collinsella. The sequence goes on along the minus strand of CABRZY010000128.1, from coordinate 1,842 downwards.
CGTCTTGCTGTCGCAAAAGCGCTCGACGGTGGCCACGCCCTGAACGGGATCGGCGAGCGCCCCCGTTGCCACAAAGAGCATAAGGTAAAGCGTGCTTTTCTCGCGCACGGCATTGCCGTCAAAGTTGCCGATGCGATTGAGGGCATTTGCATATAGGCGGCTGTCCAGCTTGTAGCTGGCGAGAGCCGACATCATTTCGTTGGCGGCCGGACCGCGATAGTGCTCGGCGATTGCCCGATAGGCGGACTCGCCGCCGCCGAGTTTGCTGCAGATTGCCGCGGAAAGGTTGAGCGTGGTGACGGTAAAGTCGCTGTAGATGGAGGGCGCGCACTGGTCAGGCTTGCGATGGACGATGTAACGGGTGAGATACGAGCGGTTGGAAGAGCATTTCTCGAGCAGGGTACTGCCGAGATAAGAGTTTCCATTGATGAGCATTCGGGCGATCTCGAGATGTTTAAGACCGCCGAACGAGCGAATATCGTTATAGAGGACCGAGCAAGGCGTCTCTGCTGCCACGGATACCTCCTTTGATTGCTTCCTAGCCAATATGGCGATAGGAATTAATGGCCCCCGGTGGGCGACGTATTAAATGGCTGCGCAATATATAGTGTAACCAAAGCAACATTATAGGCCACATGTTCGAAATTGCAGGAAGACTGAGAGATTTGGTTTGGACTGGACGGAAATCCCCCTCTGTCTTGATCTATAACAATTAGGACCCGGTTTTGCCCTGCATCTGTTACAGATTGAGACAATCGGCCAGGCCCACCTCGTCCGCCTCGTCATCTGTGGTTTACGTGGGGGCATACGGAGTGCGGGTATACTAACCGGCGGCGAATCTGCTCCATCGCTTAGAGCTGCTGCGTCTGGACGGCGCGTGATAGGGCTGCCAAAGCGATCGCCAGCGTGCTGAGCAACGTCCTCTCTGTGCGCACCCGTTTTTGTATGTATTAGCGCACTACCAAGCACGCCCACGCGGCCGTATGCCGTGCCCATTGCGCGTGCAGATAAGGAACAACAACATATGCGTAATTCTGTATCCGACGTCACCGACGCCGAGATTCTGGACGAGGCCCGCGAGGCCATGACCCAGGCTGCCTTCGATGCCGCCGATGAGGCCAATGCTGCCCAGGCCGTCGAGTCCGCTACCGAGAGTCTGCCCGCCTTTGACGAGCTGGGCCTTTCCGACGAGATGCTCCGTGCCATCGAGAACCTGGGCTACACGGCGCCGACGCCCGTGCAGGCCGGTTCGATCCCCGTGGTGCTCGAGGGCCGCGACTTGCTTGCCGCCGCTCAGACCGGCACCGGCAAGACGGCCGCCTTTTTGCTGCCGACCATGAACAATCTGGAGCACATCGCTCCGCCCAAGCCTGTGCGCGAGCGCGGCGGCCGCAACCGCCGTCGCGGTGCCAAGAAGCCCGAGGGCAACGGCCGCGGCCCCGTGATGCTCGTCATCACCCCCACGCGCGAGCTTGCCCAGCAAATCGACGAGGTCGCGAGCAAGATCGCCGACGTCACCGGCCATGTCGCCGTGACCGTCGTGGGTGGCGTGAGCTACAAGCCGCAGACCGCGGCACTCAAGTACGGCTGCGATATCCTGGTCGCCACGCCGGGCCGTCTGGTCGACCTGATCGAGCAGGGCGCCTGCCACCTGAACGAGGTCAAGGTGCTGGTGCTCGACGAGGCCGATCGCATGCTCGACATGGGCTTTTTGCCCGCCGTCCGCCGCATTGTGCGCGAGACGCCGGCCGAGCGCCAGACGCTGCTGTTCTCGGCGACGCTCGACGAGGAGGCCGTGGGCGAGATCACCGACCTGGTGAGCGACCCGGCCCGCGAGACAAT
>CABRZY010000127.1 GCA_902475475.1 uncultured Collinsella sp. | reverse complement strand
GGCACCGCAGCTGCAGGTCCACGTGCCGGCCGTGGGGGCAGCGGCAGGAGCCGGTGCGGGGGCGGGTGCCGGAGCTGGCTGTGGGGCAGCCTGCTGCTGTGCCTGACCGGCGGCGAACAGCTGGCTGGCGTTCATGCCGCCCATGCCGCCTGCCATGCCCATGCCCATAAAGCCGGCCATCGCGCCGTTGGGGTTGGCCGCTGCCGCACGCATTGCGTCGCTCTGGGCGCTGGCGATGTTGGCGGCTGCCATGGTGGGATCGCGCATGACCGCGGCCTTCTGCAGGTCCTTGATCATTTGCTCGTCTTCTTGCGAAGCGGCGATGGAGTTGACGCCAAAGCTCACGATCTCGACGCCGCGCAGGTCGCGCCAATCGGCCGAGAGGACTTCGTTGAGCGCGCGGGCGAGCTCGGTGGTGTGACCGGGGATGGCGCTGTAGCGAATGCCCATCTCCGAGATCTTGGCAAAGGCAGGCTGCAGGGCGGTGAGCAGCTCGGACTTAAGCTGGCTGTCGATCTTGTCGCGCGTGTAGCTATCAGTCACGTTGCCGCACACGTTGGTGTAGAACAGCAGCGGGTTGGTGATACGGTACGAATACTCGCCGTTGCAGCGCACAGAGATATCGACATCCAGGCCGATGTTGTTATCGACCACGCGGAAGGGCACGGGCGAGGCGGTGCCGTACTTGTTGCCGATGATCTCCTTGGTGTTGATGAAGTAGACGCGCTGGTCCTTGCCCGCGTCGCCGCCAAAGGTAAAGCGGCTGCCGATATTGGCGAACGTCTCCTTGATGGAGTCGCCCAGATTGCCGCTAAAGACGCTCGGCTCGCTGCCGGTGTCAAAGACGAACTCGCCAGGCTCCAGCGCAACCTCGATGATCTTGCCGTTTTGCACCACGAGCATGCCCTGGCCGTCGTTGACGGCGATGACCGAGCCGTTGGAGATGACGTTGTCCTCGCCGCGCGTGTTGGAGCTGCGGCCGCCGGTGCGCTTGCTGCCCTTGCAGGCCAAGACGTCAGCGGGCATCGATTCGCAGTAGATAAATTCCTTCCACTGGTCGGCCATGACGCCGCCGGCAGCACCCAATCCAGCTTTCAAGAGTCCCATGGTGATCTTCCTTTCTCGTCAAAGGCCGGGTGGTATTGGTCAGGATGGTTAGTCGTCCTTGTCATCCTTCATGACAACGGTGGTCTCGGTGTGGCTGAAGGTGTCGTGCTTCTCGACCAGGTCGAGCTCGCCACAGTAGCAATCGGCGTGGGTGGCCTCGTTGGCCGTCTTGAGCTGGCCCACCAGCAGCACGTCCGCAATGACCACGATGATCAGCGGCGCGACGATGTTGATGAGGATGCCCTCGATGTCAAAGGTGAGGTAATCCGGATCGAAGGCGTTCTCACCCATGAAGAGGATCTGGGAGAGGACAAATCCGATCACAAAGAACAGCACCGAGGCGATAGCGAGCTTGGGCTTGGAGCAGGGAAGCTCGCCGACCATACGGCCGGTTTGGCCGTTCATGGCAAACAGGTAGCTCTTGCCGTTCCACGAGGTGGAAAGCATCCACACGGGGAACAGGGCATAGTCGCTGTCTTCCCAGGTGTAGTCGAGCTGCTTGCTTTCGACCGTGGCATCGTCATATTCGTCGACGACGGTTTCACGCAGGGCCGAGATCGTGCTTTCCTCCATGCGGCGTTCGGCGCGTGCCTTGCAGGTTTCGCAGTCCTCGTCGTAGCGGTTGGCGATGTAGCCGGGCATATACGCGACCGAAAACGGGCGCAGGGCATCGTAGTCAAACGGCTCGATGGCGTCCATGTGGCCGTCGGGCATCTTGGACGATCCGTCGACGGGCACGCGCTTAAACGAGATGTTTCCCTTGCGGTAGGCGTCGTAGTGGTCGGTGGTCGTGACGGTGCGGTCGGATTCCTCGGTCACGGTCTCGTTGGTCGCATCAAAGTACACTTCGCCGTCCACGCGGGCGCCGTAAAGCCAAAACGGCACGTAAACGCCTTGGACTTCGTCGATGTGGTTGCCGGTGACAAAGCTCTTGGGCAGCAGGATCTTGCCCTTGTAGTGCTCTTTGAGCGCGGCCATAACGTCGTCGCGGCCGAGCTTAAACGGAATCACCAGGTCGGGTGAGAAGTCGCCCGAGAGCTGACCGGGTGCCACAGCGGGGTTGCCGCAGTACGGGCAGGTGGTAACGGCGACGGTGCCATCCGAGATTAGCTCGGCGCCGCACGACGAGCAGATATAGCCGGCGTTTTGGGCGAGCTCCTGCACCGCAGCGTCGGTCGCGGGCTTGGGCGCCGCCGCTGCGGCGTCGGCTTTGGCGTCTGCCTTGTCCTGGCGCTCGCGATAGAGGGCCTCGACCTCTTCGACTTCAAAACACGAATCGCAGTAGTCGCAGACGAGCTTTTGCTCGGCACTGGCAAAATGCAGGGGGCCGCCACACGCGGGGCACTGATAGTTGACGCTCTCGAAGGCCATGATCGGTCCTTTCGCTGCCGGAGGCTATGCGCCGATGGCGCCGCCGCAGTATTCGCAGCGCCCACTGGCATCGGGAATGGTGGTGGCTCCGCAGAAGGGGCAGGTCACCGCGGTCTTGGGAGCCTTGGCGGCAACGACGCTGTCGCGCGTTTCCTGACGCAGCTGCACCAGCGCGTCGCGGACCTCGGTTGCCTGGCGCTTGGCCTCGCGGTATTCGATGGAACCGCGCTGATCGATGGTGGAGTCGTTCACGCGCAGGTTGATCTCGGTAAAGTACGGCGTGTTGACGTGGATGGTCAGGTTAAAGTCGTAATCCAGGTCGTAGCGCGGCGGATTGTAGCTCTCGCGTTCGCCATCTTTGGTCTCGCGATAGATCTCGGTGCGATGCTCGTCGATATCCATATCGCAGCCGAGCACCTGTGAGAACTCGATGATGTCGGGATTGGCGTCGCGCCAGCGGCTCTGCGAGGTAATGATCAGCAGACCCGCATCTTCGTCGAGCATGATGTTGGTGCGCCCAGCAGACAGCGTGCGCGTGGGGTTGAACGAGGCCAGGCGCTCGGCATTGGCCTCGCGGTAGGCGAGTTGCTCGCGGATATCGTCCGCGGTGCTGGAGCGATAGCCGTGGAAGTAGGGGGAGAGCTTACCGGCGCACTCTTTGCACAGGTAGCCTTCGCTAATCTTGGTCTTTCCCAAAAGTCCCAGCTCAGTACCGCAAATCGAGCACTCTTTCTTCTCGAACATCTTGTCAAAGAAGCCCATAGCTGCCTCCCATCAACTGGTAGCGTGTGTCACTTTTGATGATGGGCGAGCGCGCGATCTTTCACGATACCCAGACGGCTCAACGAGTCTCCACAACTGGGACACATGGCTCATTTTTGACTAGTCGTTGGGGACGTTCTTAAACGACTAGTCAACAAAGCGCCCGGCGAGCATTAACTGCTCGCCGGGCGCTTTGGTTAGGACGTTATATAACAAGATTTGCGAAGCGCGGCGGTCGGGACCCAGGTGGTGTAGCCCGGCAGGTCAACGCCATCCTCGGTCACCGCGTCGCGCATTGCGGCGACATGCTGACGCAGACCGATACCTCTTTTCGCGCGCAGGTACTCGGCAGCCGCCTCGTCTGACACTTTTTGATACCCGTCCGCCAACCACCACAAAGGGGACAGGCACCTTTGTGGTGGTTGGCGGGCGGTTTGTCTCGATCTGTAACAGGTAGAGACGATTTAGCCCGCTAGATGTTACAGGTCGAGATGGAAGATGCTAGTCGCAGGCGATATCGAGGTTCTTGCCGATGAGGCCTACGTAGCCGCCCTCGGCAGCCTTGGGGCTGTCGGCATGGCAGAGAACCCACTTGTCGGCCTTCCAGTAGCAGTAGCTGTCGCCGGCCGCGGGCATATCGGCCGCAGCCTCGGGGCGCGGACCGTTGGTGCCGGCGGGCAGCGCCACCATCACCTGGAAGCCCCCATCGTCGACCATGCACGGCGTGTAGTGAAGCGTGGTGTTGAAAACCTCAACAAGTGTGCCGGCCGGCACGCGGAACGCCTTGACGCACGCGGTGTCGAGCTTGCCGTCCTCGATCTCCCAGCGATGCGCCACGAGCAGGATAAAATCGCGAGCACCCAGGTTGAACTCGCTCGCGCGGTGGTACTCCAGGCAGTTGAGGCGCGTGTTGTGGCCGTTGCACCAGCCGAGCTGGAAGGGACGGCCGCCAAACATGAGGAAGCCAAGCTTGTCGGCATCCTTGACGCCCTCGAGCTCCGGCGCACTCGCCACGTACTTACTGCCTTCGGGGATGGGCGTGGAGGCAAGCGCCTCGAGCACGGGTGACGTAAGCTCGGACGGAACGTTATCCCAAACGTTGCCATAGGATTTGAACTCGGGATCGTTGACAGAGTAGATATGCATGTTCACTCCTGTTCGTTTATGTGACAGTATAAACATTCTAGAACAATCTCTTTATGTTTTGAGCGCTCGGTATAAAAAAGCGCTCCGCAAAGAGCGGGAGCGCTTCTGGTACAAGCGTTATTCCCGCAAGGGCCTTACGCCTGCTGATAGTGCAGGTGCTTCTCGTCGATATCGGCCAGGTCGCGGTCGAGGTAGCGGCGCGCGAGCCAGTTTGCCATGGGGAGGTTCTGGTCCAGGTAGTTACCGCACTCCTCGGGAGCGGCGCCGGGGACATCGCCCTCAAAGCCGGCGACAAACTCAAACAGCTCGCGCACGAGCGGCAAGATTTCCTCGCTCGTCAGCTCACCAAAAACGACGAGGTAAAAGCCCGTGCGGCAGCCCATGGGGCCAAAGTAGACAATGCGGCTCGACCACTCGGCATGATTGCGGAGGAACGTCGCGCCCAGGTGCTCGATAGTGTGGCACTCGGCCGTGTTCATGACCGGCTCCTTGTTGGGCGTGGTCAGGCGCAGGTCAAACGTGGTGACGGCGGCACCGGTCGCCGGATCGCGGTCGATGCGGCTCACATACACGCCGGGCTCAAGTAGCAGATGATCAACGGAAAAGCTGGCGATGCGCTCCATGGCAGATCCTCTCGGTAGTCAAATTGGGACGGGGCTCTTTTAGCTGGTTCGAATGGCCGCACCAATCATACCAGCCAAAAAGCCCCGTCCCAAAAAGACAACTTAGCCCAGAACGCGGGCCATGTGTGCCTTGAACTCGGAAAGGAAGCGCGGGGCATCAACGGTCAGCGCCACAAGCGCGCTCTTGTCGGGATCTGCCACACGACGCTCATCGCAGATGGTGCGACCGCGGTACTCGCCCAGCAGGTCGACGCGTAGATTGCAGCCGAGCGCACCCACGAGCGTGGGATCGATTGCCACGGCAACAGCCAGCGGATCGTGCAGCGCACAACCACCCAGGTAAGGTGCGTTCATCTCGTACGAGCCAATGTAGTGCTCG